>JAKBXD010000010.1 GCA_021840785.1 Pseudomonadota bacterium | reverse complement strand
GTGGCGCGATGTTCGGCACTGAGCATGCGGCCATTCTCAAAGTTGAAAATTTCCGCGCCGCCGGTGTAGCGGGTTGGAGCGCCCCGCCAAAGTGTTGCTGCCACATCTGCGTCCGGGGTTCTGCAGCCATGATCGGCACATTGCCACAAGACGTGGAACCCCGCGCGCTGTAATGCCTGTTGGTAGTTGCGGATGAACTCCAGCGGCGAGCGATCTTCAGGTACTTTGTAACGAATGTACGTCACCTGACCCTCTACGGTCTCCGATTTGGTGAACCCCCTTTTGCCTAAAATCCCGAGGGGAATGGTGGCCTCGTCGTAATGAGCGGTTTTATAACTGTCAATGACGCTGCCAGGGTAGCGCCCCAGAAAGGGTAAATCCTGTCCGGGTTCGTCCAGTGCAAAGGCGGGGCCAGTGGTCAGAAGCAACAGTAAGCTGATTCGCAGAGTAAAAGTGCGCATGTTCTTCACTCCGATCGTGATGATTGGTGAGGGAAGGATCGCTTGCTGCCGGGTCTTTTGTTTTGGATGGTTTTGAGCAGGCGTGCCAGGAGCATCCGCCGGTTGGGTACTCCATGCCGTCTACACATGACGGCGATCCGGGAGCGGATAGTACTTTCACTTTGGCCAATCTGGGTCGCAATCTCGTTTTGACCGATACCCTCCACGAGCATTTGTGCAATACGCAAGTCAGTTGGGGTGAGCTCTGGATGAAAAGGTTCTTCGGTTTCGAGAGCTGTGTAGAGAATAAGCAACTCTGCCTGAATATTCTTGAGTTCCGTATTGCTCAGCTCCCTGGTGATTTCCAGGTGGAATAACGCGATCTGGGTAGGAGTGGGGTTGCAGAGGAGGCTCATCGCGAGTTGCGAGGACGTCGTGATGCAGTAGGGGTGTGGATTCCCGGATGTTGCCTCGCGCTGCGCCCGGACGATCAATTCTCTGGGCGGGGCAGGCCAGCGTCCCGTAGGGTAGCGCCACCAGGACGTGGTCCGCCAGCCTTTGCAGTGGCGGTGCAGGCGATAGACCTTGATTTGTCGGAACCAGCCTTGTTCCCGCCATCCTCTGGAGATATCAGAAGGTGATCTTCCCAACGCGTAGCACTTTAGTGCCTGGCCCGCACCGCACGCCGCGGGCTGGGCTAGTAGGTTCAGCCACATATTCGCTCCCTCCAATATGGAGAATTATATAATCTATGCTATGGCACGATGTTACCGCGCTCCGTGCTGATGTCAATATGTAGCGATGCTGTTCACTATAATTGCTCGTGTTGAAGTCATCATGCCGATTTTTTAGTGAAAATAATTAATAAATACAATATATTATTGTTTATTGTGTGTGATTATTGAATGCCTTTTTCTGATTCGTGGATTATGTTTTAATGTTATGAACACGTTATTCCCAGAGTTAATGTGCAGAGTCTAACGTAAGATGCAGGGTGTTAGTACGATTTCTCTATGAATCGATAATCAGCCCAGAAAAATGGGTGGGGGGAGCGGATGATAAGCCATAATGTACTCGGTATTCTGGTATTCGCTGCAGTGGTCGGGCTTACTTTTGTGGCCCTGCTGGCAACCCGGCAGGCTTTGGTGACGGGGCGGACAACCTTCGCCCGCGACGGACAGGTCAGGTTGTCGGAGTTGTTCATCTTCGCGGACTCTGATCTGTTGTGGAAACTGAACGTGGCGGCGGTGCTGGTTTTGCCACTTATGGTCTGGCTGCTGCTGGACTTGCCAGTATTGGCCGTTGCGACGGCCATTGTCATCGCTTTGTTGCCCCGTTTTGTGCTGCGCTGGTTGCAGAAGCGGCGTCTGGATCGTCTGCATGCACAACTGCCGGATGCCCTCCTGATGCTGGCCAGCGGCTTGCGCGGCGGCGCCAATTTGCAGCAAGCCATGGAAGGGCTCTCCCGCGATCTGAGTCCACCCATCAGCCAGGAGTTGGCGCTGATCGTGCGGGAGCAACGTCTGGGGGTCGCCTTCGAGGACGCCATAGACCATCTGGCGCAACGGGTGCCGTCGCAGGATGTGCAACTGGTGTCTTCCGCTTTGCGTATTAGCCGGGAGGTGGGAGGTAATCTCGCCGACACGGTGGCGCGATTGGGGGACACCATCCGCAAGCGACTGATGATGGAGCAGAAGATCAAAGCGCTGACCTCACAGGGTCGACTTCAGGGTATGGTGATGACGGTTCTGCCAGCGTTGATCATCTTTGCACTCTTACAGATTGAGCCACAGGCTATGGGGGCGCTATTTAATACGACGCGCGGCTGGGCGGTGCTGGCTATGGCCATTTTGTTTGAAGTGCTCGGCTATCTCTGGATCCGTAAAATCGTGAGCATTGAAGTATGAGCGCGTTATGGTGGGCATTAATAGCGCTTGTCATCGGGGTCTCCACTGGACTTTTTGTCTATGGATTGGGTGTGCTGGCGCGGCAGATGGAGCCATCACCGCGGGATTATATGGATCCATTGCCCAAAGGGTTGCGCCCGTTCTGGCCCTTGGTGCAGTTCATCCGTTCCACGTTGATTATCTTCATTCCAGACCGCCTTTTACTGCGTGTCCACCATCGATTACAAAGAGCCGGTATGAATTATTTGCTCAGTGCTAGAGAGTTTGTAGCGCTCAAGGTAATCAGCATGCTGGTCCCGCTGATTTTTGCCTTTTTATTCTATGCGGCATTTGGGCTTTTTAATCTCTGGCTGAGCTTGCTGGCCACGCTGGTGGGTGGTTTTTATCCCGATCTTTGGCTTGTTGAGCGGGCGAAGCGGCGGGGACGGCTGATTCTCAAGGAGTTACCCGTTTATCTCGACTTTATCACCCTGATGATTGAGGGTGGCCTCAATTTGACCAGCGCCTTGCAGGTGGCGGTGGATAAGGGGCCGCTGGGACCGCTGCGCAATGAGTTTGGCATTATGATCCGCGATTTGCGCGCGGGGACGTCGAAGATGGATATTTTTCGACGCTTTGGGGAGCGGGTTCCATTGCCGGAAGTGCGGAGCCTGGTCAGCGCCCTGATTCAATCGGAAGAGCGGGGTGGTGATCTGGGGCCGGTATTGCGGGCGCAAGCGGAACAGCGACGTGAGGAGCGTTTCCTGCGCGCCGAAAAGCTGGCGCTGGAGGCACCAGTCAAGTTACTGGCCCCACTGGTCGTCTTCATTTTCCCCATTACTTTTTTGATGCTGGCTTTTGTCATCTACATGAAGTTTCTTCAGGAAGGCGGCTTTTGACACAACAAGGCGTAGTTTGTCGGGGTGATCAGGTGCTTTGGTCTGAGGTGCAGATGGCGGGCAGTTTTCTCGACCGTTTGCAGGGCTTGCTGGGCAAGGCCGGGCTCTCTGATCAGCAGGGGTTGTTGCTGACTGCCTGCGGGAGTGTACACACCGTGGGCATGCGTTTCCCCATCGATGTCATTTTCCTGGATGCCGATCTGAGGATATTGGCTTGTCACCCAGAGGTCAGCGCATGGCGCATGAAATCCTGCCGGGGTGCTCGCACGACGCTGGAGGTGGCGGCAGGCGGTGTTGCGCGTCACGGGGTGGTTCCTGGACAGCGTTTGACGTGGCGGACAGCACAATCACGGTCTTGACCATTGTAATTAGCCAGACTAGACTGACTTCTCTTTATGGAGAATGCGATTACGATGCAGTCTGTCAATATGTTACAAGCCAAGTCCTCTCTGTCCCGCCTGGTGGAAGCCATCGAGCAAGGACAGGAGCGCGAGATCGTGATCGCCAGGAATGGCCGTCCCGCCGCCAAGTTGGTGCCGATAGATACGGTCCTGTCTGGAAAGCGGATTGGTGTGGCGAAAGGCCGGTTCGTTGTGCCCGACAATATCGATGCGCATAACGATGCCGTGGCGCGCTTATTCATGGGCGAGGTGCAGTCCTGAACTTGCTGCTGGATACGCAAGTTGCCCTGTGGGCCATCACGGACAGTCCGAATTTGCCGCAGAAGGCGCGTGACATGATTCAGTCGCCCAGAACGACCGTTTGGGTCAGCGCGGCGAACGTCTGGGAAATTGCGATCAAGCATGCATTGGGGCGAGGCGATATGCCCGTATCAAGCCAAGACGCTGTGCGCTATTTTCAGGAGTCGGGTTATCGGTTTCTTCCTATCGAGGCAGAGCACGCGGTTGCCGTGGAAGAGTTGCCCGCGCACCATCAAGACCCGTTTGACCGCATTCTTGTGGCACAAGCGCTCGCGGAACCGATGCGGTTAATGACCCACGACCCGCTGGTGGCACTTTACAGCGACACAATCATTAAAGTTTAACCAGAGCTTGCAGGTGTGGGCATTGGGCAGACCGCAAATGTTAACAAGCAATAGGGTTTCATCCAAACTGGCCGGGTCAGGCTGAAATCGGTCATTCGCATTCGCATATGGATATTCCACAGAAGCCAGCTGTCTGATACGCTGGAGCCATACCTGCTATGGCTCACAACGGAGCACCGATCCCTATTATGCAGAACAGTCAATCTCGAGAAGGTCTACCAAGATCACTTCATTCGCTCTTACACCATGTTACTTTTCGACAATTGCAGATATTTATGGCAGTTAGTCGTCATAAAAGTTTCACCAAAGCTGCAGATGAACTATTTCTGGCTCAACCCACTATTTCTCTCCAAATGAAGAAATTGGTAGAGGCTGTAGGCCTTCCATTATTTGAACAGATCGGGAAAGAGATTCGGCCAACTGATGGTGGGCAGGATCTTTATGCTGCTTGTCGTGACTTATTCCGCACTTTTGAGAATCTTGAAACACAGATCGCAGATCGAAAAGGAATCCGACGGGGTAAGCTGCGGCTAGGCGTTGTCACTACGGCCAAATATATTGCCCCAGAGTTGCTCGCCGCCTTTGGGGAAAAGTTTCCAGGCATTGAGTTCAGTATGAAGGTCAGCAATCGAGATGAGATCATCCAACGCATCAAGAATACTGAAGATGATCTCTACGTCATGGGCCAAGTGCCTACGGGTGAAGTGGATGTGGAGGCCATTCCCTTTGCGTGGAATCCACTCACGGTCATGGCACCCCGTGGCCACCCCCTTACGATGGCGGAAAAGCCCGTGCCACTTCATGCTGTCGCGGAAACTCCTTTTCTCATTCGGGAGCCTGGTTCCGGGACTCGCCACGCTTACTTGCGCCTTTTTGCTGAAAAAGGCCTAAAACCCAATGTAGCCATGGAGCTGAGTAGCAACGAAGCGATTAAACATGCAGTGGCCAGTGGTTTGGGGATATCCATCCTTTCCATTCATTCTCTTGCGTTGGAGGGAACCAAAGGACCTATAGAAATCCTTGAAGTGGAAGATTTTCCTATTCTGCGAAAATGGTATCTGGTCTATCCTCGCGGCAGATTTTTGTCGCTGACCGCTCAAAAGTTTGTGGAGTTCTCCGCATCGCAAGAGCAGTTTATTACAGACCGGCTCGTGAAGTTGTGGCCAGACTTGGCCAAATACCTGATACCACCGCACACGAACCCCCCAAGTGGGGCTGATCACCTTCTGGTCAAGCATGGCATTTATAATAATAAATAGGTATGATTTATAAATGCAATTTGAATAAATCCTGTCGCGGCGTTACAGTCCTTCCCGGTCCTTTCATCCGAGGAGGCAGCAATGAATACCATAATCTCCATACCGTGGCTTACGGGCACATTTCTGGCGTTGATGCCGGCAGGGCTCCTCGTGGCGGCGTTGCCCGCCGTGCGGGCGACCCGCCATTCAGCCTTGGGTACCCGTTACCGTGTTCGCTGGGCAGCGATTGGGGCGCTGTTGGCGGCCCTGGCTGGCGATATCAGCTTTTTTCTGGGCGCACAAGGCGGTCTTGAAATTGCAATGCTGCCCCTTCCAGGCTTGTCTTTTGATCTCCCTTTTTCCATTGCAGTCAACGGGCTGACGTTGGTATTGGCCACACTTGTTTCCTTTGTCATTCTCATGATTGCCCAATACAGTGTGGAGTACCTGGATGGTGATCCCCATCAGGCCCGTTTTTTTCGCCTGTTGGCTTTCACCGGGGGCTTTTTCCTATTGGTGGTGGTTTCGGGGAACATTGGGTTATTCACGCTCGGGATTATTGCCACAGGCTTTAGCCTGCACAAGCTCCTCAAGTTTTATAGCGAACGGCCCAAAGCCATTATGGCGGCCCACAAGAAGTCTATCTTTAGCCGTACGGCTGACCTTTTTTTGGTGGCGGCCACCGTGCTGATCGGTCAACAGGTCGGGAGCCTTCAGTTCAGCGCTATTCGGCACTTCGCTGAGCAAGCTGGGAATATGCCCTCAGTCTTGCAGCTGGCCGCTTGGTTGATTGTTGGTGCGGTCATTTTGAAAAGTGCCCACTTTCCTTTTCAGGGCTGGTTGATACAAGTCATGGAAGCACCCACGCCTGTCTCGGCTCTGATGCACGCCGGGGTCGTTTACAGTGGCGCAATTATTGCCCTGCGTACCAGCCCCCTTTTGGTCCGAGTCCCGGATGCGCTGCTTTTCTTGGGACTGGTTGGCCTGGCAACCGTCGTTATCGCCTCGTTGGTTATGACCACACAAACGGCGGTCAAATCCATGTTGGCATGGTCGACCACAGCCCAGCTGGGCTTCATGTCACTGGAGTTGGGGCTCGGGCTTTTCCCCTTGGCTTTGTTGCACTTAATTGGGCACTCCTTGTACAAGGCCCACGCATTTCTTTCTTCAGGTAGCGTTACGGACCAACTGCGACAGGTGCCGCCTGGAGGAAAGAAGATTCCCTCTATGACCTCGTGGTTGGCGGCGATCATCTTTGGGCTGGTTATCTCTGGGGGCGGAGCCTGGGCTTTTGCGGAGAATCCACTACGAGATCCTACCTGGATCGCCTTGGTGGTGATCGTGGCCGTGGCAGTGTCGCAAATTTTGGTGAAAGGCTTTCAGTTTGATGCACTGCCTGATCGCTTTGTAGCACTGCTGGTGGCTGCAAGCATGGGATTCACCTACCTGATTCTGCACACGCTATTCGTCTGGGGTTTTACGTCAGATATGACCAGATCCATGGTATCCGTCAGCACCCTGTATCTGTGGCTCGTGGGACTGGCGGCAGTGAGTTTCCTGATCTTGAGTTGGCTGCAGGGTCCGGGCAGAGCACTGCTGCCCCAAAAACTCCAACTGGTCCTTTTTACGCATCTATACAATGGGCTATATGCAGATGTTTGGGTTGAACAGTTCTCGCATCGGTTTTGGTCAGAGCGCGTGGGTGTGGAGTTGCCGCGCAAAAACCTCGCTGTGGAATCGCTTCAATCTATTGCTCGTAATCAAGATGTTATAGGTCATTCCGGAGGTGTCCAATGAGTACGGTAGCCGCAGAAAACGCACAGCAACTTCTTGATCGGGTGATTCACCGGATTGCGCCGGTATGGCCGCTGGACAGCTTTGTGGCCGTCAATCCCTACTGGGGCTTCGCGGACCGGTCCTTCTCCGAGGTGGCTGCGCAACTGCAAGGGACGGTCGGAGAGCGGGTTATCATGGATCGGCGCTGGTACGCTGATCTTCTCCAAAATGGCAAGCTCAACATGGTCGACATCCTTCAAGCGACGGAGGATCTTGGTCTGGATGTCGATGAGGAGGGCTGGAGAGAGTATCTCCGTGAATCTTCTGAGTTACCCATGCGTTTGCCGCGTTTGCCGGAGCTGATGGATCTCCGTGGCCATGCCTCAGTTTCCCGATACGTGGTGGAGCAGATCAGCCACTTCCTTGCGGCGTATTATGATCGTGGGCAGTCGTTGTGGTCCATTCCCAAGGATCCCAAGACCGGCCTCTTTGGAACCTGGCGTCAATACACCCTCGCTGACCGAAGCCTTGGCCCTATGGGCCTCAGGCCCGTGCGGTCACAACTTCTCGCATTGTCTTCCAATGGCGCAGCGGCCAGGCAGTGGGCGTTACAAACGATGGGGATTCCCCAGCCTGCGGAGGAGGCCTATCTCTTAGTACTTCTCAAATCCATCGGTGGCTGGGCCAGCTGGTGCAGGTATCTGCTGTGGCAGGCAGAGTTACAGGGATGTAGTGATGAGGATCTGCTTGATCTTTTGACGATTCGCATGGTTTGGGAAGCGCTCTTACGGCAAACGGCTCAGTCGAAGGTGTTGGAACGCTGGCATCGCCAAATACAGGCTTGGATCGTCGATGATAAAAGTGCGGATATGGAGGACGCCCGACGTGGAGAAGTGCTCCTGCGCGCCTCTGAAATCGCCTATCGTCGACAAGTAGCGACCAGCATCCGCCGCCAACCGGCAAAGAAAAAGAATTCAACCGCCCCTTTGGTACAGGCTGCTTTTTGTATTGACGTTCGTTCCGAGGTGTTCCGTCGCCACCTGGAAGGCGTTATGCCAACCCTTGATACCATCGGCTTCGCGGGATTTTTTGGTGTGCTGTTGGATTATCGCCGACAGGGGGATTATGCCCCAAGAACTCAAACGCCGGTTCTTCTCAATCCCGGGGTACATGTGATGGAACAGGGGACCAAGGCCATCATCGAGAGACGATTTCGGCGGCTACGAAGGGGGGCGGAGTGGAAGCATTTCAAGCTTTCGGCTGCTTCTTGTTTTTCTTTTGTCGAAACGGCTGGTTTGTCATATGTGGGCCGCCTTTTGGCGGACACCATGGGATGGCACCGACCTTCCATCCCTCCCGACGAAGCAGGGCTTTCGGCAGCGGAACGGGCCACGTTACAGTGTGTTCTGCCGGAATCCCTAACCCTGCAGGAACGTGTGGCCATGGCGGAATTCATTCTCACCGGTTTGGGTTTGAACCGCGGTGTGGCTCCCATCGTTCTCCTAGCCGGCCACGGAAGTTCCAACACCAATAACCCGCACCGGGCAGGACTGGACTGTGGCGCATGCGCCGGGCAGACCGGAGAGGTGAATGCAAAGGCGGCCGCCGGCCTCCTCAATGATCCACAGGTGCGTAAGTCTCTGGTAGACAAAGGTTGGGATCTGGATCCACGCTGTTGCTTCCTGCCCGCACTCCACGACACGACAACTGATCGGGTCGAAATCCTGGGTGGGATGGATGATCCCCGCTTGGATGCCGGACTCCTCGCCGAGTTGCGACAAGCTTTGGAAAAGGCGGCCAATCTCACCCGCTTGGAAAGGATGTTGCGTCTGGAGCCCGATGTACGGGACCCGGAGACAGTGGCTCGAAACATGGCCTATCGCGGACGAGATTGGTCTCAGGTGCGTCCAGAATGGGCTTTGGCGGGGAACGCTGCTTTTATTGCCGCGCCTCGTTGGCGTACCCGCGAGATGAATCTTGCCGGCCGAGCGTTCCTCCACGACTACGATGTAGGGAAGGATCCGGACTTTGCGGTTTTAACCCTGATCATGACCGCGCCTCTAGTGGTGGCCAACTGGATCAACATGCAGTACTACGGCTCCATTGTCGATAACCAACGGCAAGGTTGTGGTAACAAGGTATTGCACAACGTGGTTGGCGGAACCATTGGTGTCCTGGAGGGTAACGGGGGTGACCTGCGCATTGGGCTGTCGGAGCAGTCCCTACGGGATAGTAACAGCGGGTTACAGCACGAGCCTCTGCGATTATCTGCCTTTGTTGAAGCACCCATAGAAGCCATGGATCGCATCATTGATGGTAACGGAGCCCTTGGCCAGTTAGTGAACAACCGCTGGTTAACAGTCATCCAAATCGCCCCCGACGGCAGTCTTTTTGAACGGCGGGCCGCAGGAAACTGGGTAAAGATGTAGTGGAGACCCCGACTGCTTTTCTCATATGGAGAGAATACATCATGGACACAATCAACGAAGAAATACGATCAGAAATCGAACAGATCGCTTCCGGCAAACTTGGGTACCAAGGATCATCTTTCCAGTGTAGTCACCCGCCAAAGGGAACGACTCATGCAACTGCTGTACGCGCCCATGCAAAGGATAGCGGCACTAACCAGCCAGACAACTCACGCAAGTGAACAATCTCTTGCAAATGCCGATCAGTTGTCTCAATGGGCTACAGATATCCCTGAGATGACTTGGTTCCTTGCGGAGCGTTTATGGCCCAGTCCATTTGCCAGATCTTAAGACGTTCTAATCACGTATCTACGGTTATTGCGGGCGGGCAAGATACCGTTGGTCTGCAAGTACCTAACCACCCTGCAGAACATGGTTCCGACTATATATTCCATGATATCTATAGAACCTGATCAGACATTCAAAGTGGTGAGTAGTTTGACAAAGAAGTTCTATTGGAAAACGGGGAAACATGGGTCTGAGCATTCAGAGCTAAACTTTCGCCAGGCCCGCAAGGGGGTGATAATTGAAAGGATCTTTGTTTTAAGTACGAAAAATGAACCTGGCGAGTTTGCAGAAATAATTGAGGAACAGACGCGAGCTGGAATTCATGTTTATTACATCTTTAAATAATCTATAGAAAATATTCTGCCTTATGCAAGCTTTGCTATTCCGCTTACACTGCCTTTCTGATCTGGAGAGCCAGGATTGGACCGCTCCTGTTCTGGTATGTATGGAGCCGACCAAGGCATCAGCCCAATCCTCTGGCGATGCGGCAGGAGGCGTGATGTCACGCATTGCGCGACCGCCTCATACAGTCCAAAATCCACCCTACACGAGGGGGACCCATGTTTGACAATCTGACCCAGAAACTGACCCAGACCTTCAAGAACTTGCGCGGCCAGGGACGGCTGAGCGAGGATAATATCCGCGACGCCCTGCGCGATGTGCGGCTGGCGCTGCTGGAGGCCGACGTAGCCCTGCCGGTGGTCAAGGACTTCATTAATAACGTCCGCGAAGAGGCCATGGGCGAAGCCGTGATCAAGAGCCTCACGCCGGGGCAGGTCTTCGTCAAGATCGTCCATGATGAACTGGTGAAGTTGATGGGCGCGCACAATGATCGCCTCGATCTCAGCGCGCGTCCCCCGGCGGTGATCCTGCTCGCCGGCTTGCAGGGCTCAGGTAAGACCACCACCAGCGCCAAACTCGCCCTGTGGCTCAAGGACAAGGAAAAGAAGCGTGTGCTGATGGTCAGTACCGACGTCTATCGTCCTGCCGCTATGGAGCAGTTGGCGCATCTCGGTAAAGATATTGCGGTGGATGTATTCCCCTCCAGCCCCGATCAGCAGCCGGTGCGCATCGCCCAGGATGCGGTGGAAGCGGCGCAGCGCGGCGTCTACGACGTGCTCATCGTCGACACGGCGGGGCGTCTGCACGTGGACAGCGAAATGATGGCCGAGGCGCAGGCCCTGACCGCGGCGGTCAAACCGGTGGAATTGCTTTTCGTGGTCGATGCCATGACCGGTCAGGATGCGGTGAATACCGCCAAGGCCTTTAACGACGCCCTGCCGCTGACCGGCGTGATCCTCACCAAGGCGGATGGTGACGCCCGCGGTGGCGCGGCCCTGTCGGTGCGGGCCATTACCGGCAAGCCCATCAAGTTCATCGGGATCGGTGAAAAGATTCGCAAGGGCCTGGAACCTTTCTATCCGGATCGTATGGCCTCGCGCATTCTGGGCATGGGCGACATTGTCAGCCTGGTGGAGCAGGTCCAGCAGGACGTGGACCAAGATCAGGCCCGGAAAATGACCGACAAGCTGCGCAGCGGCAAGGGCTTCGATCTGGAAGATTTCCGCGAGCAGCTGCGTCAGCTTGAGCGCATGGGCGGTATGGCCAGTATCATGGATAAGCTGCCCGGCATGGGCGAGTTGCCCGCCGAGGCGCAGAGCGCCATGCAGGATGGCAAGTCGATGCGCCGTCTGGAGGCCATCATCAACTCCATGACGCCCGGCGAACGACGTCATCCGGACATCATCAAAGCCTCGCGGCGGCGGCGGATTGCGGCGGGTTCCGGCACGACCGTCACCGAGGTCAACCGCCTGCTCAAGCAGTTCGAAATGATGCAAAAGATGTTCAAAAAAATGGGTAAAGGGGGCCGGGGGCTCAGCCGTTTGCTGGGGATGAATCCCAAATCGATGTTGAAGGACAGTTTACCCTTCCGTTAGAGCTTGTTTTTAGTTACGATACGCGCCTTTCTCCCGCACAGTGGGAGAGGATCATGGTTAAGGAGAACACATGGTAGTCATTCGTATGGCCCGGGGCGGCGCCAAGAAGCGGCCTTTTTATCACATTGTGGTGACCGACAGCCGTAGCCGTCGGGATGGTCGTTTTATTGAGCGTCTGGGCTTTTACAATCCCATTGGCGCAGTAGCCGAGCTGCGGATCAACAAAGAACGCGCCGCTTACTGGTTGAGCCAGGGTGCCCAGCCGTCCGACACCGTCGCCGGCTTTCTGAAGAAAGAAGGCGTGAGCAAGACGGGTGTTGCCAGCGTCTGACGCCGGGGAGTGGGTGGTGCTGGGGCGTGTCTCCGGCATCTATGGTGTGCGCGGTATGGTAAAGGTTTTTTCTTTTACCGAAGAGCGCGACGCCATCCTCGATTACTCGCCCTGGTATCTCGGCCCGGCCCGGCGCCCTTGGGTGCTGGAAGACGGGCGTATGCAGGGCGAGGGTGTGGTGGCCAAGCTTGAGCAGGTGGATGACCGTGAGCAGGCGCGTGCCCTTATCGGGCAGGAGATCGCGGTGCTCAGGGCTGAATTGCCTGATCCGGGAGCCGGTGAATTTTACTGGAGCACGCTGATCGGATTGAGGGTACTGAACCGAGAGGGTGTCGCTCTGGGCACCGTGTCCGCTTTCCTGGAAACCGGGGCGAATGACGTGATGGTGGTCGACGACGGCAAGGGCGGTGAGCTGCTCATTCCGTGGTCGGCCGAAGCCTCTGCGGGTGTGGATCTGTCCGTCGGGCGGATTATCGTGGATTGGCAAGCCGACTGGTGATGCGTTTCGACGTCATCACCATTTTCCCAGGGCTGATCCACGGTTATTTGCAGGAGGGCATTGTCGGACGCGCGTTGACCCGTGGGCTGATCGAGGTGCAAACCTGGAACCCGCGGGATTTCAGTGACAGCACCTACCGGCGGGTGGATGACCGCCCTTTCGGCGGCGGGCCGGGCATGCTGATGATGGCGCCGCCTTTGCTGGCGGCTATTGCGGCAGCGCGGCAGGCCAATCCGGGGGTGCCGGTGATTTACTTGTCGCCCCAGGGGCGGCGCTTGCAGCAGCAGGCGGTGCAGGATTTCGCGGTGTTGCCGGGCCTGATTTTACTGGCGGGCCGCTATGAAGGCGTTGACGAGCGGGTGCTGGCGGCGGTGGATGCGGAATGGTCCATCGGCGACTACGTGCTGGCGGGCGGTGAGTTGCCGGCGCTGGTGCTGATGGAGGCGGTGGCGCGGCAATTGCCGGGTCTGCTGGGTCATGCGGATTCGGCGGCGGAGGACAGTTTTGCCGCATCTGGTTTGTTGGACTGCCCGCATTATACCCGGCCCGAAGTGGTGGCGGGGGCAAGTGTTCCGGAGGTGCTGCTATCCGGAGACCATGGGCGTATCCGCCGCTGGCGTTTGCAACAGTCGCTAGGCCGTACCGCCGAGCGGCGCCCGGATTTGCTGGAGCAAAGAGGTTTGCAGGCGGGTGAAAAAGAATTATTGGAAGAGTATCGCCGTCAGGACGGCGAAACGCAGTAATACTAGGCTAAGGAGTTGGGTATGAACATCATTGACGAAATTAATCAGGAACAAATGAAGTCGGTACTGCCGCCTTTTGGTGCGGGCGATACGGTAGCCGTTCACGTAAGGGTGAAGGAAGGCGACCGCGAGCGTATCCAGATTTTTGAGGGCATTTGCATTGCACGCCGTAATCGTGGCCTGCACTCTGCTTTCACGATCCGCAAAATCTCCAACGGTGAAGGGGTGGAGCGCGTGTTTCCCTCTTATTCGCCGCTGGTGACCAAAGTGGAAGTGAAGCGTCGTGGTGATGTGCGCCGCGCCAAACTCTACTACCTGCGTGATCTTTCTGGTAAGGCCGCACGCATCAAGGAAAAGTTGGGCTGATGCAGTCTGACGCGACACCTGGCCATGGCTGGGTTCGGGTTGGATGAGGGGGTGCTGACGCCGGGTTCGCTGGAGATCCTCGAATACTGGCGTTCTGCTTCTGTAGCTGAGCGGGAAATCCTCTGGGCCGATTCCGCTCAGCGCTTGGTCTTGCGTGCTGCCTGGCAGCAGAGTTTGTTGCCGCACTGGTGGGCCGCCGCCGCAGATGCGCAGGCCCTGCAGATTGTGGCGGACACCCTGGCGCTCCTCGCTGATGCGGAGTCTTTGCCCCCTGCACTGTTGGTGACTGCCTTACAGGTGCAGGAGGCATCGCTGGTGAAACCAGCAGCCGTGCTGCCCGCAGCGCTGAGGTCTGAGGCCGCCAACCCCATGCCCTTGGACATGGAGGCGGACACCTTCGCCAAGGCTATTGAAGACGGTGATCTGGAGACGTTGGCGCCGTTGCTGTTCAGTATGGCGGAGGACGAAAATGCCCGGCGAATCGTCCTTACCCGGCTGGCCCAGCGCCTAGCCGATGACAATCATGCCGAAGGCCTGCGCACCATTCTCTATGGACAGTGGCATGATGCCGCCGCCAATCTCCCCGCGCAGCCCTTCTCACTGGGGGCGATGGCGCTTTTGCAGAGTCACTGGCAACTGCCAGCCGGGGTGGCGGTGGTAGTTCCTGAAGGGCGTGCCAGCCGCGACCCGGCCACGGACAAGCCCCTGCTCCATGCCCTGCGAGAACGCGATTTGCCCGCCTTCATGGGGCGTATCCGCGCCCTCGGCGACCAGCCCCTGGACGCCATACGCCAGCTTTTCCTGACTGTTACCCTGATGATCATTGAGGGTGGTGGCGGCACGGACCCTCTGCCATTGATCCGTCTCTATGTCTGGCTCGGCACTTTGCTGGCCTTACCGCACCGCAGTTTGCGGCAGGCGCGGAAAGTATTGTTCAGCGCCGCAGCGACTACTTTTGGCTTTGCCGGATGGCAGCGCCAGGAAGACTGGCCGGATTTCAGCACGCTGGCCGCTTATCGTGAACGGGCAGCCACGGAACCAGTACCTGCGCCATGGAGTTGGCAGAGTGCATTGTATGCCGCCGCTGCCGATGCCGGCCCGCAGTGGTGGTTGCAGGTGGCAGAACGTGGTGTGGCACAAGGTTGCCCAGCGGGTTTCTGGTCCTTGTGGCGCACTGCGCAGCGCGCCGGATCCTTGACGGGAGGCCCATTGGCATGGATTCACCCTCTGGTAGTGACGCGTCTGTATCTGGATTGAATGGCGTGTGTCCTGAAGCACCGCTACTTTGTCCTCCATAGATCAGTCAATGAGTACCGCATCTGCTGCCCTGCCGACCGATCGTCAGCAGATCGACGCCTTTCTCGACGCGCTGTGGCTGGAAAAAAACCTCGGCGAAAATACCCTCGCCGCCTACCGGCAGGATCTCCTGCAGGTGGCCGTCGCGTTCGCGGCGCAAGGTTTGAGTCTGGATACTGCCGATGAAGGGGCGCTGGCGCGCCTGCTGGGGCAGAAGTTACAATCCGGGGCGGCCTTACGCTCCGTGGCCCGGCTGCTTTCCAGCATACGCCGCTTCTATGGTCACGCAGAGCGGGAGGGCTGGGTGACCTGTGATCCCAGCCGCAATCTGCAAAGTCCCCGTCTTGGTCGCGCGTTACCCCATGTTCTCAGTGAAACAGAAATAGAGGCACTGTTGTTGGCCCCCGATTGTGCACGCCCTTTGGGATTGCGCGATGCAGCCATGCTGGAGTTGATGTACGCCTGCGGCTTGCGGGTGTCGGAGCTGGTGAATCTGGAGATGCGCCAGGTGGATCTCAGCGCCGGTCTGGTGGTGGTCTTTGGCAAGGGTCGCAAGGAACGTCTGGTGCCCATGGGGGAAGTGGCCGCCGGACGCATGGCGCAGTATCTGCAAAGTGGTCGTCCGCAGATATTGGGCGAACGCATCAGTGCCGCCATTTTCGTGACCAGACGCGGGGCGGCCATGACGCGGCAGCGTTTCTGGCAAAACATTGAGCATTACGCCCAGTCCGCCGGGATTACTCAAATAGTGTCGCCGCATAGTTTGCGCCACGCCTTTGCCACCCATCTGCTGAATCATGGCGCGGATCTGCGCAGTGTGCAGTTGATGCTTGGCCACGCGAATCTTTCCACCACGGAGATTTATACCCATGTGGCGCAGGCGCGTTTGAAGGAATTACATCAGAAGCATCACCCGCGCGGGTGATGCCCGTATTGTCGCGCCGTTACTTCTTAGGCAAGGTCACCACCACATAGATGCTCGCCTTGCCCTGCCGCACCAGCAACGGGATGGGTTGATTCGCGGGCAGACTGGCGACAATGTGCTCCAACTGGGTGGGGTTGTTGACGTCCTGCTGATCAATCTGCTGGATGATCATGCCCGGCATAATCCCGGCTTCCGCTGCCGCTCCTTCACTGACTCCGACCACCACGACACCATGATGCACGTCCAGCCGCTTCTCGATGTCGGGGGTCAGAGACTGGACATGGATGCCCATACGGGAGACTTTGCCCACTTGGGCAGGCTGGGAAGCTTCCTGGCTGCCGGAAGGCCCTGCCATGTTTTTGGGTAGGGCGGTAACCAGGACATCTTTGGTTTCCGCCGCACCGCGGTGGAGGATGCCGACCCTGGCACGCGTGCCCGGCAGGGTATTGCCAACCATAGGTGGCAATTGCCCGACATTGTACACCGGCTTGTTGTCATAGGTGACAATGACGTCACCGGGCTTGATGCCCGCCTTGGCAGCCGGGCTGCCCGGCATGACGGAGGCGACGAGTGCACCCACCGGTTCCTTGAGATGCAGCGCTTGCGCCATGGGCGGTGTGACATCCTGCACTTCCACGCCCAGATAGCCGAACTGGATCGCCTTGTGGTCCTTGAAGTCCTGCACCACCCGCATCACGGTATTGATGGGAATCGAGAAAGACAAGCCCATGTAGCCGCCGCTGTTGGTATAGATCTGATCATTGATGCCCACCACCTGACCCTGCATGTTGAAGAGCGGTCCGCCCGAGTTGCCGGGATTGATGGGCACGTCGCTCTGGATGAAGGGGATGTATTCGTCATCGGGCAGCGGGCGGTTCATGGCGCTGACCACCCCTTGGGTCACGGTGTTGTAAAAGCCGAAAGGCGCGCCGACGGCGAGTAGCCATTGGCCGACCTTCATGTCATCCGAGTTACCGATGGGCACGGTGGGCAGGTTCTTGGCGTCAATTTTGAGCAGCGCCGTGTCATAACGTACTGAAAGACCGATCAGCTTGGCCGGGTAGGCGTGGTGATTGGTGAGGGTGACGACGACATGGTTGGCGCCGCGCACGACGTGGCCAGCAGTGACGATATAGCCATCGGGGCTGATGATGAAACCGGATCCGAGCGATTGGATTTTTTCATGCTGCTGTGGACCTGAACCGTTTTGTCCGGGGGCCATGAAGTGATGAAAAAACTGATAAAAAGGCGAATTGGGTGGAAAAGGGTTGGCCTGCTGGTGGATGACCTTATTCGTGGTGCTGCTGATATTCACTACCGCTGGGCCGTAACGGTCGATGATCGGGGTAAAATCCGGTAGAGCGACCAACGCCTGTTGAGGAGCTGTGTTCGTCGAGATAGACAAAGCTGGTGCTGTAGGTGCATCGGCTTGTGCCCACTCCGTTGCACCCAGTGCAAAACCAAAACACGCCGCTACCACGGCAGTAACTACCACTTTACGGCGCTTCAACATGGAATTCGGGCGATCATTCGCCATATGATTCTCCTTCGGGTTTTTGTCTTGCAACGTCTTGCAACTCGGTACGTTCCGGGTTTGACTCCGGGAGTAGGCCGGGAGTTCCAGCCAATCGGCACAACATAGCACATAAATCGCAGTGGGAGACGATAGTAGGCAGAGCGATGTCCTCAGTGCAAAGCGCGGGACAGCCGGGTCCGGTAGCGTTCCACCAGAGGCCCCTGATTACCCTGCAAAGCGAATATCTTCAGTACGGTTTTGCGGGCCAGGCCGTCCTGATAGTTTTTGTGGCGTTCAACCATCTCGATAAGCTGGTCCAGGGCCGCCTCTTCCCGCCCTTGCAAAAGGAGGAGCAAGGATCGCTGATACATGGCCTGGGCACGGGGGTCGCCATATGCGCCGGTGATGGTGGCTTCCAGTTCGGTCATGGGTGGTATGTCGCGGGCTGCCTCAGTGAATTCCAGCAGGGCTTTCAGCCCTTCGACCTCAGTTTCCATCTGGAAGGTGGGGGACATGGCGTCGATCTGAATTTGCGCGTCGGCATGGCGGCCCTGCTGGATGGTTAAACGGGCCAGTGCCAGGCGCGCCGGATCGTTCTTGGGGTTGAGGCTGATGGCCTCCTTCAGCAATGTTTCGGCCTCTGCGGCTTTGCCCTGGGCAATGGCGTCAAGGGCTTGCACGCGTAGATCGTCACCTGGCAATGGCAGGTTTTTCTTGATGAACTGACGCACGGCGGATTCGGGAAGCGCCCCGGTAAATTCATCGACGACTTCGCCGTCCTTGAAGGCCTTGACGGCCGGGATGCCGCGTACCTGATACTGGCGCGACAGGTCGGCATTCTCGTCAGAGTTGACCTTGGCGAGCACGAAGGCACCGTCCATCTCCGCCGCCAGTTTTTCGAGGATAGGACCCAGGGCCCGGCAGGGCGTGCACCAGGGCGCCCAGAAGTCGACCAGTACCAGCACCTTCCGGGATAACCCTACGACGGCTTCCTGAAAATTGCCGAGATTCACTTCGAGAACGTGTCCACTGACTGCCATACGAACTCCTGCGAAGATTAAAGATGAAGAAGATAGACCGCACCTGCCTTTATTTACCGTTTAGGTATGGTCAAAACGGGGCCTTTTCAAGGCGCGGCCGACTTCCGGGGTGGTTACTGCTGTTCAGCTTTAGCCAGGGCGTCCAGCACGGACTGGAGCAGGCTACGCCCGAGGGGGCCCATGCCGCGCTCCAGTTTGAGGCGGTCGTACTGGCCCCGGGAGAGGGGGCCAAGGGCCGCGCCCATGCGCGCCATATCGCCGCCGGCCCGCTGCATCTGACTGGCCATACGGCCCAGCCAGGCGAGGGCTTCCGGCTCACCGCGGCGGGCGGCGAGGATAACGCTGGCCAGACCGGGCGCGGCGAGGGTGGGATCAGCCGGGTCTCCGGCTTTGGGCAGGGTCTCTGGATTTTGCAGGCCCATGAGGATGGATTCGATGATAGTGCCGTCTTCTTCGTCCAGTCCCTGCAGCAAACCCTGCGCACGCTGCCCGGCCAGTATGTGGCGGATGACGGCGACCAGATCGCCCCAGCCATTGGCGGCGGCGACGCGCAGACTTTCTTCCAGCGGCGCCCGGAGATGGACATTCTGGCAGGCGGCGACGACCTGCAGGATGAGCGCCGCGTGGGCGCTACGGATCTGCTCTCGGCGTTCGGGGAGGACGGGCATGCGGTGAACTCCAGTCAATGGTTGCCGGTTATTTTGCGGTATTGGCTGCGGGTGTGCAAAAAAGCTCAACGATTGAGATGTCGCGCCAGATAATGCCCGGTGTGGGACAGGGGATTGTGCGCCACTTCGTCCGGTGTGCCGGTGGCGATGATCTGCCCGCCGCCGGAGCCCCCCTCGGGGCCGAGGTCGATGACCCAGTCCGCCGTCTTTATGACGTCAAGATTGTGTTCGATAACGACGATGGTGTTGCCCGCGTCGGCCAGCTTCTGCAGCACATCGAGGAGCAGGGCGATATCATGAAAGTGCAGGCCGGTGGTGGGTTCGTCAAGGATGTAGAGGGTCCGCCCGGTGTCGCGCCGGGAGAGTTCCCGGGAGAGCTTGACGCGCTGCGCTTCGCCACCGGAGAGGGTGGTGGCGGACTGGCCCAGACGCAGGTAACCCAGGCCCACATCCAGCAGGGTCTGCAATTTCCGAGCGACGGAGGGGACGGGGTCAAAAAAGGCCCGCGCATCCTCCACCGTCATCTCCAGGACCTCATGAATGTTTTTGCCCTTGTAGTGGACATCCAGGGTCTCGCGCTTGTAGCGTTTGCCGCCGCAGACGTCGCAGGGCACATAAATGTCCGGCAGAAAGTGCATTTCCACCCGGATCACGCCGTCGCCCTCACAGGCTTCGCAACGCCCGCCCTTGACGTTAAAGCTGAAACGACCGGGATTGTAACCGCGGGTGCGCGCCTCGCCGGTGGCGGCGAACAGCTCGCGGATGGGGGTGAAGAGGCCGGTGTAGGTGGCCGGATTGCTGCGCGGGGTGCGACCGATGGGGCTTTGGTCGATGGCGATGACTTTGTCCAGTTCCTCCAGCCCACGAATTTGCTTGTGCGGCGCAGGGCTCTGGCTGCTGCCCATGAGCACGCGGGCGCAGGCGGGGTAGAGGGTGTCGTTGATGAGGGTCGATTTACCGGAACCGCTGACCCCGGTGATGCAGGTGAAAAGGCCGATGGGGATACGCGCATCCACCGCCTTCAGATTGTTGCCGGTAGCACCCCGCACCTCCAGCCAGCGCTGGCTGACATTGCTGTGTCGCCGCTCGGGGACGGCGATGCAGAGGTCTCCGGTCAGATAGCGTCCGGTCAGCGAGTCCGGGTTGGCGCGGATTTCTTCCGGCGTGCCCTGAGCGATGACTTCACCGCCGTGGGTGCCGGCGCCCGGCCCCATATCCACCACATAATCGGCGGCGCGGATGGCGTCTTCATCATGTTCGACGACGATGACGGTGTTGCCTAGATCGCGCAGATGTTTGAGGGTGCCGATGAGGCGGTCATTGTCGCGCTGGTGCAGGCCAATGGAAGGTTCATCGAGGACGTACATCACCCCCACCAGCCCCGCACCGATTTGCGAGGCCAGACGGATACGCTGCGCTTCACCACCCGACAGGGTTTCGGCGGAGCGGTCGAGGCTGAGGTAGTCAAGACCCACATCCACCAGAAACTTCAGACGACTGCCGATTTCCTTGAGGATGCGCTCGGCGATGAGGGCTTCCTGCCCTTCCAGTTGCAGCTGGATGAAGTGTTGCAACGACTCGCGGATGGACAGCGCCGAGACTTCCTGAATGGCCAGCGGGCCAACCCTGACCATGCGCGCTTCTTCACGCAGGCGGCTGCCATTGCAGACCGGGCAACGCAGACGGCCCATATAGCGCATGATTTCTTCGCGGACGAGGCTGGACTGGGTTTCCCGCAGGCGCCGTTCCAGGCTGGCAACGACGCCCTCGAAGTTCAGCTTATGACTGCGTGTACCTTGCTGGACGGTGATGCGTTCGGGGCTGCCGTGGAGAATCTGCTCGCGAATGCCGTCAGGCAAATCCCGCCAGGGGGTGTCCAGGGAAAAATGAAAGTGTGCGGCCAGCGCCGTGAGCAGGGGCGCGTAGTGCTCCTGATGGCGCTTGGTCCAGGCGGCGATGGCGCCGTCACGCAGGCTCAGTTCCGGATTGGGGACGATCAGATCCGGATCGAAAAAGGTGATCTCGCCGAGGCCATCGCAGCGCGGGCAAGCCCCGGCGGGATTGTTGAAGGAGAAGAGGCGCGGCTCCAAGGGCGGGAAGGAGCGTCCGCAACCGGGGCAGGCATGGTGGGCGGAGAACAGACGCTCTTCCTCATGCTGTGGCCCCATGAGGACGACGATGGCCTGATCCTCGGCGAGGCCGAGGGCGGTTTCCAGTGACTCGGCCAGGC
>JAKBXD010000177.1 GCA_021840785.1 Pseudomonadota bacterium | reverse complement strand
CGTTTCGCGAGTCGTCCCTTACTTAGATTTGCCTGATTTGCCGATGGAGACCGAGTGGCTTGCGGGTTTTTGGCAACTCTTTTGCGAGTAAAACTTGACGTGTAAGCTTTTCACCTCGGTATTCCTCCCGTGCCTGGCCTCCGGCCTAGCCGGGGGAATCCTGCCAACAGACGGTTGACGATGTTTTAATAAATGGATAGGATAACCTTAAGTGGTAGGACCAAAGGCATCAAAACAGCCATGAGGACTTACCAATATTGTCGGAAGCGCACCACCATTAGGGGGGCGGCTCAAGGAATGGGGGTGTCTTCCTCCTGGAGCTTTGGTAACGGGGGGAATTTATCCGGGTGGTGCGGCAACGGCCTCATCACCGAGTCGTCCCCGCACCAGCGGTGGGGGTGACGTCGATGCTGGGAGGCCTCTATGAGTTTGCCGCGTGGAATCGAGCTGGCTGGATGGCTCGGAGCCTCGCTAAGGAAGGAAGTACGCATGCACGCGATTATTGCAAGTGCCCATGGAGCGCATCAGGTCAGGTTAGGGCAGCGGCCTACGCCCCGCGATCCGGGTCCCGGGCAGGTGATTCTGAAAATCACCGCGGTCGGCGTTTGTGGCAGTGACCTCCATATTTATCACGGGACCGAAAGTTTTCCCATGCGGTATCCGGTGGCGTTAGGTCATGAGATGACGGGGAACATCGTCGCCATGGGCGACGATGTGACCGGATTTGCTGTAGGTGACCGCGTGGTCAGTGAAACTGCCTACGCCGTCTGTGGCACCTGTCTGCTCTGTCGGCAAGGCCATTATAACTTATGTCCTGAGCGGTTGGGCTTTGGTGCCTTAGTGGATGGGGGCATGGCGGAATATCTCGTGACGCGAGCGGCGATAGTGCACCGGGTTCCCGACGCCGTCGACCCGGTAGCCGCTGCCATGACCGAGCCGACAGCGGTGGCTTTTCATGGGTTGACGGTTAACGCCACACTCACACCAGGAGATACCGTGGTGGTCATCGGTCCGGGTCCGGTAGGCTTGATGGCCACGCAGGTTGCGCGTCTCTACAGTCCTCGCCAGTTGGTCGTATTGGGTACGGTAGCCGACGCGCCACGCCTCACACTCGCCCAACAGTTGGGAGCTACCGACGTCTATGACGACGCCGGGATGGCGATTTCGGCGCTCGAAAGCTCAGGATTTGGCGTCGGGGTGGATGTGGTGATTGATGCTTCGGGCATCACCGGTACCTTGAAGACGGCGTTGGCTCTGGTGCGACCCGGCGGCCAAATTGTCAAGATAGGCTGGGGGCCGGAAATTCCGACATTTGGCTTGGACACCTTGGTGGCCAAGGCGGTGACCTTGCGCGGATCGTTTAGCCACCATTGGGAGACCTGGGAACGGGTGCTATCGTTGATGGCGACGGGGCAGTTGCAGCCCAGGGCAATCAGTCAGGTGTACCCCTGGAAGGATTGGAACCGTGCCTTTGAGGAGATGGCGACGCATCAAATCGGCAAGGCGGTGTTAACCCTATGAGTCTTTCGGGGATCAATTTATGGGAACCGCATGTTCAGATTTCCTTGGACCTGCCGACGCTCGCCGAGGCGTTGCCCATGGCGGAAATCGCGATCGCATCCGGAGTCGACTGGCTTGAGGTCGGAACGCCACTGATTCTGGGCGAAGGGGTGCATGCGGTTTCGGCGCTCCATGCGCGCTATCCCGATACGCCAATTGTCGCCGACCTAAAAACCATGGACGGCGGATACCTCGAGGCCGAAATGATGGCCCGGGCTGGGGCGTCATTTGTCGTGGTGATGGCCGTGAGTCATCGAGCGACGATTGACGCCGTGATCCAGGCCGGAAACCGTTACCAGATCGGCGTGATGGGGGATGTGTTGGCCGCTCCGGACCGTGCGGAGGCGGCTAGAACGTTGGAGCAAGCCGGAGTCGACGTCGTCATTGCGCATCTTGGATTCGATGAACGCCACGCGCTGGGTGGCAGTCCTTTGGACTTCCTGAGTGACGTGGTCGGAGCCGTTTCGATTCCCGTGCAAGCGGTGGGAGGGCTTAGCCTCGAGGATTTGCCGCAACTCCCCGCGAAGGGTGCCCCGTTGGTCGTGGTGGGCGCCCCCTTGGTGATCGATAACCATGCGTTTTCTCCGGCCACGGAGCGCCACGCCTTATCCCGAATTTTAGGCGACGTAGTGCGAGCCGTGAAAACCGGGCGATCATAGGCGCGAGCGGACCCCTAATAACGGAGGTGAGTCTTATGGCACGGCCCTATCTCGCAGCGTTTCCCAAAGGGTACTTTGATGCCTTAGTGCATGGTGAACGCTCTATCTATTCGTGGCTGGACGAGGCGGCCACGTTACCGCTGAACGGGGTGGAAATGTACCCGGACTTTTATCCGGATACCGACGATCAGACGATTCATGCCGTCTACCGGTATGCCGATGATGCAGGCCTCGCCATTCCGATGCTGTGTACCTCGCCGGATTTCACCCACCCCGATGCGTCTTTTCGGACTCAACAAGTGCGATGGATGGCCGAGTGGATTGCCCGCATGGCCGAAGCGCCTAATCCTCAAGGGTTTCATTCCTGTCGCGTGTTGTCAGGCCAAAATCGGCCGCACGTGGCCGAAGCCGACGGTATTCGCTGGGTCATCGATGCCATTGGCGATCTTCTCCCGGTCGCCGAACGCTATGGTGTTCACCTGGTGATGGAAAATCACTATAAAGATGGGCAGTGGGAGTATCCCGAATTCGCGCAAAGTCTGGAACGGTTCCGGGCCATCGTGCAGCAGATTGACTCGCCGTGGTTTGGGGTGAACTATGATCCGTCCAATGCCTTGGTTGCCGGTCAAGATCCCATCGCGGTTTTACGCCAATTTCTTCCCCAGGTCCTAACCATGCACGCCAGTGATCGTCATCTGAAACCAGGCTTTGCTGTGCAACACGTGACCGAATTTCATGGTCAAGGCTATCCCGAGGCGTTGGAGCACGGCGTCATCGGCCAGGGACTCATCGATTACCCACGCGTCATGAGCCTATTGCGGGAGGCGCATTTTTCCGGGTGGATTTCGATTGAAGATGGGGTGCACGGGCCTGCGGATCTGGCGGCGTCGGCGACATTTCTCGTGCAGATCTTGGATGAGCATTTTGGCGTGGTGGACGACCTGGGATTATGAGTCGTCGGTTCGGCCGCGGGGGCCCCAGTGGCCGCGCGGAAGAGGCCTGGACACGGATTGTTGAGGAGGCGCATCTGGCCACCGGGGATCGCCTGCCGAGCGAGCGCCAGCTCGCGGTCAGCTTGGATGTGAGCCGAGGCACGGTACGCGAAATCCTGAAAGCTTGGGAGGCGCAAGGGCGGGTGGTGATCCGTCCGGGGGCTGGCTGCTTTTTACGCGATCGGCACTTACCCCATTCCGAGCACGTGCTGGAGGTCTTCGGAGAAAAACTTCGGGTGATGGACATTTTTGAGGTGCGCCGAGGGTTGGAGGTGACGGGAGTCCGCCTGGCGGCCATTCGGGCCTCCGAGGAGGACCTGACCCGCCTCGGTCAGCTTGTGGATCGGATGCAAGCCTTGGTCCAAGAGACCCGCACGGATTCCTTTTTGCAGTTTATTCAGGTGGATCAATTATTTCACCGGGCCATTCAGGAAGCGACCCATAATCCCTTATATCCTGTGCTCTTTCAAGCCCTGAGTCCCGTGTTGGAGAAAGTCAGTTGGAATGCCTCGCGGCGAACGGGGGCGCGTCAGCACGCGCTCGATTATCACCGAAAGATTGTCAGGGCAATTCAACAAAAAAATCCGGACTTGGGGGCGGCCGTCATGGAACTGCATCTCAGTGATGCCGAAGAGCTGTTAACCGCCGTGTTGGCCGGCGAGGAGTAAGGAGTGTTACAATTTTAACCTACGAGTTCCTCCTCCAAAGGCTTGCTATGCGGTTTAATCGTGTAATTCCACCGCACATGCTGACCGTCGGGGCGCTCAATCTGAAGATTCTCGATGGATTCCTCCGTCGGTTTCTGGCCGGTGGGGTAGGATCCCAAGTCGAGGTCGGCTTGAATCGTTAGACCCTTTTTGGTGCGCGTATGGCCAATCAGGTTGACCACCGTTTGAAGGGTCGTCAAGGGACGCCCCCGCCCGTTGAGGCTAATCGCGGAGAACATGCGATGTTCGATGGCTAATGTGTAGTTGTAGGTTATGGGAAGTTAGGGACGAGGGCCCAATGCTCACAGGAAAACCATCCACGAGCGCTTCCCATAACGCGGCGTCGTTAGACCGTCGACGAGACACCGCTGGGAGACAAAACCTGACCCGTATCGAATCATTTCCGTCCATTTATTCTCGCTCGCCTTGTCAGCACGGCCAAAAGATGCCATTCGAATCCCCTCAGCGACGTTCGCATAACGATTTTCTACAGGATATTATGGTAAGTGGTCAGGGCCGAAATGGCCCTGGGGTAT
>JAKBXD010000176.1 GCA_021840785.1 Pseudomonadota bacterium | reverse complement strand
GTTAAGTTTCGCCTCCGAAACCTCGATTCCCCTATGCCAACCTCTATAGCGCTCTTCAATGACTTTGACTTTCGGCTGCCCCAGTTCTTCTCGGTAGGTCGCTCCCGGTATGCGGAATGCGTTGTGGAGATCAAGAACGTCGTAATCAAATAGTTTGATCTTCTGAACCCTCGTTTTTGAAACAAGATCAAAAATATAGGAGCCGGTCCCGCCCGCGCCAATAATTGCGATTGAGTCGCCCTCAACCAATCTATCAAGTTCCCTAAGGTTCGCCCGCGCCGAGTTCATGTCCTCAAAGGGAAAGGGGCAAGTTGCCTCAACTCGCCCTGCGCCATCGAATGGAGTGATCTTATACGTCGGAAACTTTGCCTGAGCAGGCCCCGAGACATACACAACATATTCGGTGAACTTCTCGTAAAGACTGAGGTAGTCACGCTTAACGCCAGCAGCGTCCAGTTGCTTCCAGGACCAGTAGAATGATGACGATTTTCCATCGAACAACGGGGCAACGTGTGCGTTAGCGCCGCCAAACAGAATCCGTCCCATGTGGTCGTACGGCTGCTGCCCGACGAAGTACATCTGATGGTTAGTCGGTGCAACACGAACTTTGCCGTCCTGGTCGAGGTTAAGTGTATCGACCATTAGGCCAGTATGAGGATTTCCTGCAGCATCCAGGTACGGCACGGCAGCGACGATGTATGTACCGCGTCTGTAAATGGCGTATCCATCCGCCAAAAGACGCTGAATACTCCCATCGATAGCTTCAGGAAGTTTTTCCATTGTGTGCCTCGCCTCTAATACTAGGATTGACCAGTCCCTGTCACAGTGAAGTCCATGCCCTCAACGACTTCGATCGATTCACCCGGCTTAAGCTTCCCAGAAGCATTTCCGTGGCCACGATCGTACGAAATCCGATATCCATCCGCCGGATTCGCATTTGACCCAAATGCCATCTTTACCAGATCGTCAAACGACAATTTCCCCTTGGGGACAGTGCGCTCAATATCATTGACTTCGATCTTCACTTCATGGTTCGGCGACGTAGTCATGATCAATCTCCTTAACGCGATTATTTGAGGTGGCCCCTAGAGCGCCCCATTCTTCACAGTCTCTGAACAGCTAGACCCAACATTACCTGGTAGCAGCATAACTGTCAACGTTGCACACATATATGTCAGCGCAGCTGACATATAGGCGCACCCGCGATATTGTCAGCTATATTGACATTTCTGGGTCGACTGGTTATGCTTTCGAAATGACGCATTCAACGATTGACGTCGATCGCCTGTATCGGCGGATCGGAAAAGCCATCCACGATCTGCGGCAAGCCAAGAAACCTAGGCTGACACAGGCGGCCCTTGCTGAACTTCTAGGCGTCACCAGAACATCGATCACGAATATTGAAAAGGGAGAGCAGCGAATCCCTTTGCACTTGTTGTACATGCTGTGCGCGAAACTATCTGTGCAAATTTCGGACGTAATTCCGGTGGTCGAGGATCTCGTGGCCCAATTGCCCGATACCACTTCAAGACGGCCGGATCCGCCTAGCGAGATACCACCCAAGACGGCTGCGCTTATAAAAAACCTATCGATGGGCGATAAGGAGTGACTTCGTCGCAGGCATTCCACGCGTATTACTATTCCAAAAAGAGGAAATCACTATGACCACTTTCGCCAAAGGGAAGCAAACTGCAAAACCCAAACCTGCCGAGATATTGGCCGAATGGAAGCAATCAAAACCGCCAGTTGACGTCGCTTTTCTTGCTGAAAAAGCAGATGTCAATCTAGTCTACGATGAACTGGACAATGACGTGTCTGGGTTCTTGGTTAAAAAGAAAGGTAAAGTCTTTCTCGCTGTGAATAGTAATCACCACCCTAATCGGCAACGGTTTTCGATTGCTCATGAGCTTGGCCACTACTACCTACACTTGAACAGCAGTTCAGCAGTCTTTATCGATAAAACGGTCTACTACCGCAACGTCGATTCAAGCTCTGGAAAGTATCAACAAGAAATAGAAGCAAATGCGTTCGCGGCTGACTTGTTGATGCCCAAGGGTATGTTGGAAAAAGAACTAGAAAAGTTCGGTGAAGAACTTACCGACATGGATATATATCGACTTGCAAATAGGTTTGGTGTGAGCCAACAAGCGATGGAGCTACGACTCCAAAATCTTGGATTAATAGTTGAACCATAGCAATCAAAACTGCATAGACCACAGTTCCGCTGACACCTTCGTCTGCTATGCTATGTGAAGCGGACTATCGGGATGAACAATTAGACTTTCCGCTTTGGCCGAAGATTTGCCGTTCGTGAGTGGCGCAATGTCGGCCGAAGCGGTCTGCTGCACGATCTCTCCTGAGCGTCTGTTCAGGGCCACATATCAGCCATTTTGCTTTCACCAATGCTGAACGTCAGCATTTCCGGTTCGGGAATGCGCACTCTCGACCCATTAGCGACATCCGCGGCCACGAATTCATCGCTCCGAAGCGGCCATTAGCATTTGTACCGAGCCCCGACGGTCGCCCTGTAGGTCGTCAGCATTCAGGGCGATGGAGGCGCGGCGCGCGACTTGAGATCGTTCGGGCCACCGTGTCGGGAGCCTTGCGTACGAGACATCGTCCTGTGTGACGTTAGTCGCTACCGCCCGTGACACTTCCTGAACTTCTTGCCTGAGCTGCAGGGACAGAGATCGTTGCACCCGATCTTGCTGGCCTTTGCCGACTTGGCTAGACGTGGCGGCGGCACGAACTGGGTGACGCGGTCGTTGAACCCCTGCATCTCGGGCGTACCGAAAAAGCTCCACTCCCGGTTCAACTCTTCGTAGTAGGCCTTTGTCTCCTCGGACCACGTCTCACAATGCATCAGGATGAAATCCTCGGCCACCGTACCGCCCGAAAACTTCGGCGCTTCGATGCCGATCCCTATGACCTTCACAATGCTCGGGAACTTGATCTTCGCCGCGCCACAGGCAATCTCCAGAAGCGTCCGGCGCTTCTCGCGGAAGTCCGCTATCACTCGGAACTCCTCGGGTACACGCAGCTGCAGAAGCACGTAGCCGACATTCGGCTCGAAAGAGGGCAGGAACGTCACTTGGCGCGTGAATTTCCCGTCGTCTGGGAAGCGCTCGACGGCCGAGAGCATCTTCGCGGATAGGCCCCGTCGCATGAAACGCGGCTCCTTCACCATCTCGTAGACCGCGCTCTCGCCGCGCGCGATGTCGGAGTTGCCGCCGAGCGTCCCGTCGAGGCTGTTCTGGCAGGTCCTCTGGATCAGCTTGTCCCAGAAATACGAGGTCCGGTCTTCGTTCTTGGTGTTCTTGTAGAGGTCAGTCTGCACGAAGTCGTGCCACTTGCCCTCGCCGATCACCACCCCATTGACCTTGCCTTTGTCTTCCCCCTTCGGCCCGATGACATGACGCTGTGTCGCGGTGTCGTAGTTCAAGAGGTAGTGACCGAGGAGGTCCTCTTCACCGCAATAACTCAGATAGTCGAAGGTCGCGGCGGCGCGGACCTTCTCGTCGAGATACGCCTTGAAGTCGCTGACCGTATCCAACTCGCGCAGCACGATGGGCATGTTGTGGCTATCGAGAACGTGGACCGGATGGTGCCGGTCGATCTCGACGTGAAACGGCTGGGTCGGCTCGCCGCTGGTCTCGCCGTAGGTGATGGCCAGGCTGCCATAGACGTTCTGCGCCGATGCCCGCTCGCAAGCCTCTTTTGCGCCATGGGCGACGATGATTTTGTGGATGACCGCCTTGTCTTTGTCGAAGGGGATCGGGAAGGGTTGCTTCCGCTTCGCATCAACGAAGATCGGTCTGCCACTGCGGATGTAGCGCTCCGCCCCGTGAGCGGTCCGGACCTGGCGGTCGATGACGTTGCGCTTCCAGCGGTCCCAAAGGACCTGCGGGTCCTTGCCCGTGATTTCGGGCAGCGTGTTCTCGCGGTCGAAGAAGATGAACACGGTGTTGCCAAAGACCGCGAGCAGGTCGCACAGCTCGTGTACGTCATCCTTGTACGGGTTCGGATAGCTCCAGAGCTTCAGGAACGACCGCTCGCAGAACTCCGCGAGCAGCCGCTCCGTCGCCGTAACGCCGCTCGCCCTGTCGCTCACCGGAGTTTCGCTCCGACGGATTCGGCCGCCTCGCGCGTCGCTTCCGCGACCTCCTGAAGGAACGCGTTGCCGTCCGGCGAGGCGGAGTCGTCGGGGATCGGCGCGGCCCGGTCGTAGATTTGCCCACCAATCAACTCGGCGCGACGGAAGGTCGAGCGGTAGCCGGATTCATCGAACGCGCTTCGCCATTCCGCCAGGCGCTCGGTGCGGATGCGCCGCGAGGCGAGGTCAATTAGCCTGCGGCTTAGGTCCTCCGCAATCGCGTTGTAGAGGTACTGCTTGTCGTCGTCGCTAGGCTCCGGCCCCGACCAGCCGACGGGGCTCTGCAGCAGGACATAGAGGCGC
>JAKBXD010000175.1 GCA_021840785.1 Pseudomonadota bacterium | reverse complement strand
AAAATTCCATAGAATCTGGCTTGATGACTGATATCTTTACGGGGCATCCTCAGTCTGTGGACCCTGCAATATCCGCATCTAATTGCATTGCGGCGGCACCATTGCTGCCGCCGCCCGTTTGTCGTCAGCTTCCACCGCAAGTTCTCATGCGCAAGGGCCCAGCTTTGGGGACAGCGGGAACTGCAAGGCCTGATTGCAGGCATCCATCAGCGCGCTCTTTCGATGAGCCCACAGTATGAAGCCAAGAAACAGCATTTGCTGACACCCCTGCTCGGCTGGGGATCATGCAAGGCAGCGGATTCTCTGCTTATATTGTATTCGGTTCATAGCTGTCCAAGCCACCCAAAACCAACACCGCATGACAGACCCTCACTACATCGCACCGCTCCTATATGTGAAACTGTGATTGTCGTCGCCTCGATCAGATACTCTCGCACCTCGGTTTTCAACGGCCTTAATCATGAAAGATTGTTCAGGCGCGTCCACGCCCCCGACGATTACTTCGACGGCGGGCCCCTGCTGCAGCATTGACCTTGTCTTCTACTCGTTCTTTTACATTATGCCGATCGGCCTCCTGCTGCGCATCGGCAACGACGTCGTCGTCATCCGCGCAGGTCGTGCCTAGGAAAAGGTCAAGCAATCCCAGCTGGCCGAAGTTGCCTGGTTTTCCAGCAGCAGTGGAATCAAAGTGATCTTCCTGCCTCCGTGCCATGCCTCCAAGCAGGATCGGTAATGGCAAGACCGTGTAGCCCGAGAAGACCAGAAGCTCTTGGAGGCTGACGATCGCTGTAATGATGTGCAGCGATAGTACATGGAAGCGGAAAAAGTAGGCCGGAAGGACGACTGGCAGCCAGCTAAGTAGTAAGTAGTTCATCGGATGATCGTATGCTGCAGCAATGCTGAATGGGAATGAAAGGCTGTGGGTCCAAGCGAGATGGTTCTTCTGGCAGGGCGAGGCGTAAGTATGCAGCAAGTGTCGATGGATGAAATAGCGTAGCACGCCCTGGAGGACATAGCCTTTGACGACGTCTTTCACCAGATTCCACGGCAAAGGAACCATCGCCGTCACTCTCACGAGGCTGCGGAGATGCAACAGGCGTGTGGCGAGCAGCTCAAGACCTCCCTGCACTACGACCGAGAGTAGAACATTACAAACAGCTACGGCGACCACGTGCAAGAGCTTATCACGCCCGAGATGAAGAGGCAGTTGGCTCCTGCCACTCGCCTTGAGCTTCTTGCTCATTCCAGGCAACGCGCAGTCGAAGGCCAGGAAGCCAAGCGCTGGTAGGAGAAAGAACAGCGTCCGGATCAGAGCCAAGCCACCAATCTCCACGGTGAGAGGATCATGGCTGGCAACAAGCGCGCTCCAGATGAACCAAAAGATGACGAAGTTGACCGTTGAGGAAGAGCCGCCGACAAATGGGATGGCGAGGAATGACAACAGAGGCAGCGGCAGCGTAACCAGGTTGGTGACCTTTCGGACCACCCAGACGTAGAGTTGTACCGGATTCAGAGATATCGAGCCTACGCGGCCCTTCAGGAAACCAGAGAGATACAGGACCTGGTAGGGTCAGCTCACACCACGTGCGACTTCGGGCAAGCGATGTCGGACTCACATGGTCGCGCAAGTATTGCGGGAAGCTCGACATGGAGACTCTGGTGACCAGAGCTGGTGCCGTGACGTTGCTAGATGCTCGTGGCAGTAATCGGATGCGATTGACGGCGTCTCGGCCGCAGCGATGGGGTGAGTTGATTCAAGGTTGCAAGGTTTCGCGCTAATACTGATCGGGGCACTGGGTTCCGGCGCGGCAAAACGATGACGCGGCTTGGCGGCATTTGCATCAGGAGGAAGCGCTGCATTGCGCATTCACTTGCGTTGGCGCTAGTCCGCGCTCGCCCTTGCCGCCCCGAAGCCGGCGTGCGTGGCTACGCATCTTCGGAACCGAAACGACGGAGTTGCACGACGTGGCTTGATCACGCCGTGATCCGGCCACCATGTACCGAGCAACCTTCGCACCACCCCGGGCAGGCAGTCCTTCGCTGGCGGGCATCCTTGCGTATACCTGGACATGTGAGGGTGCGCGGACGGAGAGCGGAGCGATCTTGCTCCAGCCAGGGCACCCTTCCTCCCTCAAGAGACTGCGTCGCGACCGCATGTGCTGGTCCACGCAAGCAACAATCCGCCGAACTTCCTATGGCTAATCCGTGCTTATTAATAGCATCGTCAACTTAGGCCCGCAGAAGGGATTCGATCGCTCCCACGGCTGCGGTCCCCGGCAAGGGTACCTTCCAAGCTCTGCGCGGTCGTCATCGAATACTACACACCGCAAAACCATTCGGAGCGGCGGGTCAAGAATGTCAAGCCTAGCCGAGAGCACGGGTGAAGTTTCCTTCCGATCCAGCTCTGCCTTGCCCTGCGGGTGATGGCGCCCTAGCGGTCAACATCGGCGGCCTTGTCTATGCCTAACCGAATTCCAAAACGAGCATCGATCGCTATTCGCTGCCCTTGGACGCCGTTCTCTCATTACGACGCGGTCCAAGACTTTGTACCTACTGCTGGCCCATGAAGATGACTCAAGTCACTATAAAGCTCAGCCACCACCTGGGTGGCTCTCGTCGTATCGACGTATCTCCTCGAACCGAACGGTAGGTAATCAGGGCAGCACTTCGGGAATCTTCCCGGTGTCGCCGTAAGTCCTTCGCCGTGCAGATTCAGGCGCCGAGGCTGTTTATAACAACAAGTCAGTCAGCATGCCACCACCACTACTCCAACGTAACAGATTTGCCACTCTTCGAGTTTAGCATAGTGCAAACATTCTGTGGCTCAGTCATAGTCCTGTGACCCGCCATGGAGCACAGCATTGGGAACCAATCAAGGCACAATAGCCAGCCCGATGAATCTGACCACTTAATATCTATCGCCACCATTGTCAACGAGAATTGTAAGCACGGGTTTCCTCACGGTCCATGTCGCTCTGAGTCTAATTATCAGAAAGGGCGAGGTAAGAACGACCCTGCAGAAAGGAGGCGAATCCAGAATCGCCTCAATCAGCGAGCCTTTCGACAACGACAACGAGCCGGAGCCTCACCGAAGCAGTAATTCTTCTTCAACAGATCCAGACAGGTCAGGCCGTTCGCTGACAGTCGCCAGATATAAACCGCGAGCGACCACAGGGTCCCATCATCAAAATGACTCAAGCGAGGAAGCCGACGACGACGCAGATGCCACCAGCTCAGCTTCTGGCACCGATTCCAGCTTTGGGCCTATAGACATCCGAGCCGTGTCGGCCCCGGCAGCCAACCAACCTCGCGGGATTCCTGAGGCAGCCGTCGCACGAGTTTGGGATAAGCTGGCACAGCTGATCAATCGCAATTTCATCGCAGCAGCATACGCGAACGCCCGAAGCCTCGGTATCAGCTCCGCCGCTATTCAAAGTGGCACTCTAGCATATACGCAACGGCCGATCAACCCTGTTCCGGCGACTCTAGTCCCGACGGAGCTTCAGTATAGAGTAGCGCATGATCCGATCATAGATACCATCCCGCACGCTCGGCTACGTTCAAACATTCTCGCCGCAATGCTCAGTCGAGAGATTGACGTGAGTGCGCTGACGAAATGTCTTCGGGCGTCGGGTGCAATGGAGCATTTAAACGGCAGCTGGCAGCGCAGTGGGCTGGTCGTCTGGACTTTTCCGGAAGACATTGCTAGCTGGGAGCTTTCTGAGCCATTCATTCGGAGATGGGCTTCGTTGCTCGTCGGCTGCGAGGACTTGATCGCTGTGACGAATGCCTGGCGCAGCAAACGAGGGGAGCGATTGTTCTCCAACCCCCTGCAGCGGAGCAACACTGCTTGATCTTTGTTGACGAGACTGTCATTGTGTCGCAGCGTCCGAGCGCCCTTGATGTTACGGCATCATACAGATTGCTACATTGACGGGCGGGGGGTTGTAAAGATAGACTTTGTGCGATATCCTGAGCAACTTTGGCGGAGAGCGAAGCGCGGCCATGAAGTGACGTTGCCAGCTGAATCTCGTCCTAACGTGATCGTAATGTAACCCTAAACCCTACGCCTTCAGCTGCTTCACAGAGTGCTGGGGATGGTGTGCAAGATGTTGCAAGCTTTCTCCCTCGAGACTCATCTGACGATGAGCTCTGTCGCATCACCGTTGTATACGGCCAAACCCAAGCACTGCACACCGAGGCACTACAAATCCAGCACGTGGAAAGTGCCGCCTTCATCAAACTAGTTTGTCCCGGCGTCAGATGCCCTATCGCAAAGTCAAGCGTGAACGGCGTCCACTCTCTCATGAGCATGCGCGGAGACTTCGCCGCGTGCCGGTGCAGCCCACCACCGCCATCTGACTCAGCGGTCGCGGCTGGGCTGGCGACAAGCTTGATCGGGAAGGAGGGCTTCCGTCAGATGTGGCTGACGCATAGGCTTGTTTCGCGCCATCTGGAGGCAGGAGATTGCGCTCCGCAAGATCCGAGC
>JAKBXD010000174.1 GCA_021840785.1 Pseudomonadota bacterium | reverse complement strand
CTAGGGCGAGTCTGCTCCGGTAAGTGGCCCATAGCGTGCTCTCTAGAGGCTAGAGGCAGGAGGTGCTTCAGCCTGAAGCACTGTCGAGCAGTCTGCTAGGTCGGTGACGTGCTGTACTTCCGCGCAGGTTGCCGGCCATTAGCCAACCACCTGTGGTGCGTGAGCATGTGATGCTGCTGTGACTGGCGAGTTGGCAGCTGGGATAGTCTGAAGGAGAGTTAACAAGTGTTCCGTCCCATGAGAACGTAAGAACAGGGTTGAAGGGTATTTGTCCTTGCCTGCCCCTGTCGCGATGGCACCCATAGGGCATTGCCAGTTCAGCCGTCCGGTCTCATGCCGCTCCGGTTATCTCGGCTCTCATGCTACCTTCCACCTCTTGGCGCCAATACTGGCATTCCTGCGGTCAAGCAAGTGGCCATATTTGTTATCAGTCATAGCATCAATCAGCAGCTCCAGTGGTAAGTCCAGTTGCAGTTCAGGAGAACGTATGTCAGCCAGCTAGCCTTGCTTTCCCCGCAATGTGTGCCGTGCTTCCCGCAGGACCCGGCTGTCATCCGAACTTTCAACCAGGCCTCATCTGTTCGTCATCCAGCAGAGCCCCTGGAGACCGTTCCCGGAACTCTCCCACGTTGCGTCTTTTCGCACCCTTGCATCGTCCCCCGCCGCTTTCTTCCACGGCGCTTAGGCTAAAAGGCAGAGCCACCCACCGCCCGCTCCACCTCTGGTTTCGCGACGGCTGACCAAAAGATGACCGGGTGGTCCATGTTCTCCGCACGCCACCACATGTCAGGGACCCTCCCCCCAGCTCCGCAGAGGCCCAAGGCGTGACAGCCCCTCAAACCGTGACTCGGGTTTTCGTCCTCGACAGCCGTCAACAGAACAGATGCGATTGGGCTCCCTTTGCATGAGGGCTCGACTTCACCAGATCGTCAGCGGTCACATGGCCCCGGTGGAGCGATGGGTCCGGCTTGTCTCGCCCGCCGCCATTCTCGTCGTAGTTATTTGTGCCCTCGCTGCGGTGATGGCAGTTCTCCATGCTTACTACCCGGGTCATTTCTCCCTCGCCCTGAAGCTGCCTTCCGCCGGGATTTTATTGAGCTGTTTGCCCTCGCACAGCGTTGGCCCTGTCATCCGCCACAGAGCGCACCTTGCTGTACCGTTCTGGCAGACGAATCGAGAACTGCGCTGTTGTCTCCCTAAGACCACACTGCGGTAGTCTTGCAGAGATGGGCGGCGGCGGCGATGTCGGCGCGCGGGTCTATAATGCCGCCCTGAGCAGGCGCCAGGCTCTCATGGGCGCCAGTGAGCCGGCTGCCCTGCTCAAGAACTTCCGAGTCTTCAACATCGCTGCCTTTGCTTGCATTGGTGGTGTGCTGCATGGCTACAACCAGGGCATGTTCTCGGCCGTCCTGAACATGCCGGCTTTCGAGCTGCGTCCGTGGATTCTCCCGCTCGGGACTCTGGGCCTCGTTGAAACCCGGCGACAGCTCTCCAGACATGGGCGCTCAAGACCCCTTTCGCTCTAGCGCGAGCCGGACCAAGAAGGGCTGGTTCACCGCAATCCTCGAGCTCGGCGCCTGGTTTGGAACGCTGCTCTCTGGTTTCGCTGCCGAGGCCATCTCGCGCAAATACGCCATCCTGGTTGCCAGCTCGGTGTTCATCATCGGCGCTGTCATTCGGACAACGGCTAGGCAAGTCGGCTACTAGTCCATTCTCGCCGGTCGCTTCATCACGTACGTCAGCTTCTGTTGGCCATCCAGAATCGGGCACTGGAAGAGCGTATGTAGCAATATGGGTGTAGGCAGCCTGTCCATGATTGTCCCCATCTCCAACTCCTCATGTGCGCCTCCGAAGGTGTGTGGAGCCTTGGTTGCTCTCCAGCACCTGGCCATCACCTTCGGCATCTTCATCAGCTTCTGGATTGATAAGTGAGTGGCTGCAGCCCATCGCAACAGCTTCGTCGTTACCTAGCTGACACGTCATTGCAGCGGCACCAGCTGCATAGGGGCCACGGTCCGCCAGACGCAGGACGACGGTGCCTGGCTCACGCCCATTTGCTTGCAGCTCGGCCCGGCGGTCATCCTGTTCGTCGGCATGATCTTGATGCCCTTCTCGCTCCGCTGGCTTATCCACCACGACCGCGAAGGCGAGGCGCGCCGTGTGCTGGCTAATCTCCGCGGCCTAGACGTAAGTCATCGCCTCCTCGATTCTCCTCGGCCGCCTAATCGAGGCGTAGGAGGCCACGGGGCTCAATGCTCACGGCACTGGTGCAGGAACCACTTCATCGTCGGCTAGGTCACACCAGACATGCTTTCGCAGATTTCTTACGGGACTTACATCGTGTTCGGCCTCCTGTTGCGCCTGCCACCTTTTGTAGGCTTACCGATTGTGTGCTGACAGGCGCTGCAGGACATCGTGTTCGGATCCGAGGGCACTGCCCAGGAATATCCAAAAGAAGATATCTCGCAGCGTATAGGACAGCTCCCCACCAAACGATAGGCTTGATCATAGGCTGACTGCCGCTTCCTGAATCCCGCTGGCGGAGGCGCCTTCATGAAACAGGCGCCAAGCCCAGCCAAATTTGATGCCTAAGGCATCAGATTCATGCCCGGGGCATCTATGGGAGCTCTCCAGCCCATGGCCATATCAGTGTAGGTATAGGAGGTTCGGTACGGCATTCAGAACGGTATAATAGCTACGGACAGGCTATTAGGAGTATATAGTATTTACATCAACCGGAACGTTACTGAATAAGGACGTAGCACGAAGGCTATATAAAGAGGTCGAGATGTCGAAAGCTAGAGGGAAGGGGAAATGGGTAGACCTTCCCTACTTAGGAGGCGCGTGACTAAGCGGCCAAAGGCACCTATCCGTAGCCACGCTATGACACCTTCAGTAGTAGCTGCACCCTGTAGGCAATCGATGCGAGGATGTAGCAGCAATACTGCACGCGTAACCAATTAGCGCGAGGATGAGTGCGTGTAGGAGAGATTGACATCTACAATGTATCTAAACCAAACGGCCTTGAATGCGCGCATAGCAACAGGACTTTACTACGTCGGCAATCAGCATGAGGATGATTGTGTGCAGTCTCGAGACATTGACAGCTACAACATATATCTGAACCGAGTGGTCTCCGATCATCGAGTAGCAACACTGCTGCACCCTGTATACGATCAGCGCGAGGATGATTGCATGTAGCAGACATCGACAACTACACCTCCTCATGGCGGTGGCATCAGCTCGACCACGCGCAATCACGTCAACACCAGCGCTCAGCGGCAAAATCCGGTCGTAGCGCGGACGTACTGGAGCAGGCGCGCAGCAACGACTCGTCCATCACTGCTGCTTTGTGCGGATCGTCGGGATCAAAGACGAGTACTGGGAACGATAGAGCCGTGAAGGCAGAGAAAAGGCGATCGGTCGCTTCTCTGCATGTCTTGCACGCACGCACAATCACGACGGCAGTCGCGTCGTCGACTTCGGGGAGTGCGGCGTGACTTTAAGGATCTGTAGGGTGTAGGCATTGAAATAGCTGCAGAGGTCCCCTCGTCTGCATGTGAGCTCCAGCGCCGTAGAGAGGTCAAGCAGCTCGACATCCTAGGTTGTTGGCCAAGGGACTCCGTGGATCTGGCCTAGGAGTCGAGCGTCTGTCTAAACGCATGGGAGGGTTTAGAGAGTCGGTGGTGGGAGATGCTGGACTGCTATGGCTACGACGGACAGCGTATGGTTTGGCTGGGAAGGTGGCGCATGGAGTCGCCGAGTCCTAGTCGATGGACAAGGTAGGCAGTCATCCGGGAGCACAGCATTTTGCTAGACACACATAGTCTACTTACCTGAATTACTGGCCATACCCTCTCCGCCTGCACTGTAAGCCCAGACCACACAGCCGGGCGGACCCTGTCGTGATCGTCGCCCGGTTGAAGCAGAGGACGATGACTGACTGCTGCTGCTGCTGCCACTACTGCTACAGCCGGCGTAGACGACCACATCCACCACGGTTCCCATTCCGGCTTGGTGGTCATGTCGTCAGACGCGCGAAGACGTGCCTTGCAATCACCGAAGACGTTGGCTATCGAAACGGGATGCAGTGATCAGCACGCCGCAGCTGATACGACCTGCCGCCTTCGCTCGCCTGACGGCAGGAACGCAGGATACATCGTCACGTGTAGCTCCTCAGCAGTCAGCGCCACACACCAGACACTCGTGCCTGCCATGACGCTGCTGTGTGCGTAGCGGACGGGTTCAGCGCGTATATGGCACAATAGCGACCCCGGCGCCGCAGCTGCAGTCAGGGAGACGGCGCTTCGGGCTTCTGCGTCGGCGCATGTTGCCAAGACCCACAGTATCACGGCGCTTACAGACCATCTCAATACAGTACTGTCAGCCGGCGCTCTGGACGCGGGTGACATGCAGGAGCCGGGGGAGCCGTCTCCGTCGATCCCAGGGCAGATCGCGATGCAGCGTTGCGGACTCGGACAGCTGGCTTGTCC
>JAKBXD010000173.1 GCA_021840785.1 Pseudomonadota bacterium | reverse complement strand
GTTGCTGCTGCCCCCGCTTTACATCTCGCTCACCAGTGTCAATCCGGATCTTTTGCCCACCAAGATGGTGCTCACCATTGCCGGATCACGGGTCGGGCTTCCTCTCCCTCCCATCTTTGAGGTGCTCACCATGTGGGCCATCATCGAGGTGCTGAGAGAAGCGTCCTTGCGCCTTCCGAAAGAGCTCTCCACAACGCTCGGCACGGTGGGAGCGATTGTGGTGGGCACCGCCATTGTCAAGGCCGGCATCGTTTCTCCCTTGATGATTGTGATTATTACCCTCACCGCCTTAGGATTGTTTACGTCGCCCAGCTATGAAATGGCCGTGCCGTGGCGCGTGCTGTTCTGGCTTTTGGTAGCGCTTTCTTATCTCTTAGGCCTCTATGGCATTATTTTGGGCCTGTTGGGCGTCCTGTCGCACCTCGCCTCATTGGAAAATTTTGGTGTGCCGTATATTAAGCCGTTCGGCCCTTATAGTTGGCGCGACATGAAAGACTCCTTCGTCCGATTTCCCGAAGCGAGCCTAACCCGGCGCCCCAGCTATTTGCACACCTTGCGGCCGAAAAAGTCATCTCACTGGAACGTCGACCCTATGCCAACCCCGAAGCTCGGCCAAGCACAGGAGGAGCGTCTGCATGGCCAGTAAGGCAAAACGAGCCCTGACCGGCGCGCTCATCGCTCTGACACTTGCGGTGACGATGACCGGATGCTGGGACAACCAACCCCTCAACACCCGAACACTGGTGCTAGCTATGGGCTTTTATCCTGGGCCAAAACCCGGAACCGTCCAAGTGGATTTCGCATACCCAACCCCCAGCGGACTTGCCTCCAGCAACCCAACCAGTGGCAGCGGCGGCAGTTCCTCCACCCCGTCCTTTGGGACACTCACGGGTATCGGCAGCACCCTGGCCGAGGCATTCTCCGCCGCCCAAGCCAAGACCAGCCACGACCTCTATCTCGGGCACACCGTACTGCTGGTCTTCTCAACCCAGCTGAAACCGACGGAACTGAAGCGTTTGACCGACGCCTTGAACCGAATTGGCACATTGGACAAAACCCCGTTCGTAGCGGCATCGCCGGCCCCGTTTGACAAAGTTGTAGGCGTCAAGATGCCCCAAGAGGAGTTCCCCTCGCTGTATTACGAGCAACTCTTCTCCTGCACTACCTGCTCGCAACTCACATTGGGCTTACGTTTGTGGCAGATGATGGAGCGGCTCGTAACCCCTGGCGTAGACCTCGTGCTCCCCGTTCTGACACCAACCCCCGAGGGTCCGGCTGTCGACCGCGTCGCCATCTACCACAAGTTCCAATACGCGACCACGCTGACGCCCAAGCAAACGACCGCGTATGGAATCGCGGCCGGGCTGAGCAAAAAAACCGGGGTATACTTGCCGCGCTATTGGCAAGCCGACTTCAATGCCGTCTCGGACACCAGTACGGTCTCAGCGCGAACCCAAGGCGGATCGGTGGATGCGACGGTCGCACTCAAAGTCACTGCCACATTGCAGTCACTCTCAACCGGGACGGAGTCCGCCCACCAATTGTCAGTCTTGAGTAAACAGTTGTCCAAGATTCTGGCGGGGGAGGTCCTGCAATTTTTGGATACGACCCAAAAAAACGACACCGACGTGCTGGGCGTCGGCCGCTCGCTTTCTTGGAGCAACCCCCAGACATTTTCGGCCATCCCGAGTTGGCATGCGGAATATCCCAAGGTGCATTTCACGGTGAAGTGCATGGTAACCATCAATAAAATGGGGGACATTAAATAGCAAGAGCACTCAAAGGAGTTGGCCCATGTTCGGAAACAAGATGCCGCGCATTTCCGCCGGCCAGTTTGCCACCATGATTACCGCAGGATATGCCGGGCTAGGCATCTTCTACTTTCCCCGCCCGCTGGTCGAAGAGGCGGGCCGGGCCGGCCTCTATGGATTCTGGCTGGATGCTCTCGTAGCCTTTCTCCTAATGCGGCTTATCTTTCGGATGGATCGGGTCGTGCCCAATGAGACATTTTCCGGATTCGCCGCCCAACTGCTGTCCAAGCCAATCGGCTATCTTCTGGTCCTCTACACCATCGTCTATCATCTCCTCTTGGCCATCTCCGCCACCGTGCTTTTCAGCATGGTGCTGGGCAACATCTTTCTCCCCTCCACCCCCATCTGGGCCATTGACGGAGCACTCACCCTCACGGCCGCATACATGGCATGGAACGGCGTCGCCTCCTTGGCGCGCACCCTGCAGGCAAGCTACATCCCGCTCTTGGTGCTGACCATGCTCTCCATCACCCTCGCCGCCGTCTCCATTCGCCATGCGTCACTGTTGGTCCCGTCACCAGATGTGCAAGTCACCCCGCTGCTGAAAGGCGTCTACCATCAGTTCCTGATTTTTATTGGCTTTCAACTCTCGGTCACCCTCTATCCTTTTGTCCGTGCCGAGGAGCGCACCCGGGCGGAACGATACAGCTATTTTGCCTTGGCTGGCATCGTGCTGGCCCTCACTCTGCAGTACGAGGTGATTATGGCAGTGTTTGGACCCGTGTTGACCAGCGAGATCCGCTGGCCTTTGGTGAGCGCCTATCGCATCATTTCCGTATCTGGGTTCTATATCAGTAAGCTGGGAGCGCTCTTGATTTTATTGTGGACCACTGTGGTGGTCGCCTTTGTGGCGGTGCGCCTGTGGTGTCTCACGCACGATCTCTCGGTATTTTTCAAGGATTTGGTTGGCATCCGCTATGACGTAGGCCTTCTCATCATGAGCCTGCTCTCCATTGGCGGTTCGCTGCTCTTTCCCAACGCCAAGGTAGCGGACATCTTTAATGAACGATTTCTCGTACCTTTCGGGCTAGGCTACCTGACCGTCATTCCGGCCATCGTCCTCATTGCCGCCAAACTGCGTCCCCGACGGGTCCTTGACTTGAAGACCCTCAGCGAGAAGGGGCCTGAGCTTTAGGCGCGCGCGGCAGCAGAATATCAATACGGGTCACGCCGTTAGAGTTGACCCGGACTGTGCCTCCGTGCGCCTCCGCAATGCGCCGGACAATCATCAGGCCAAATCCACTGCCGCTGGTCTTGGTGGTGAAGCGGTTGACGAACAACTTGCCCAGCAAATCGGCCGGCAAGCCCGGCCCATCATCCACCACCGAGATGACAGCTTGGTCATCGGCCTCCTGATAATCGACCGCCACATAGGTGCCGGTTTCCTGCATCGCTTCCACGGCATTTTTGACTAGATTAGCCATCACCTGCTGAATCCGGTCGGGGTCCGCCCAGAGACGTTGTTCCGGAGGATATCGCCGTTTGAGGCGAATTGCCTTTATTCCGCCTTCCCGGCGCCCTCGTGAGGCGGCAAACCAGGCATGTTCCACCACATCGTTTAGAGAGACCCAATCGGGATTCACGGTCATAGGGCGGGAGACTGACAGGAGGTCCGAGGTCAACCGGCTCAGCCGATCAATCTCGTGCATGATCTCTGCATAATAGTGGCCGAACCCGGACCCATCCTCCATCTGCGCCATTTCCACATATCCGGACAAGGCGGCCAAGGGATTGCGGATTTCATGCACCAAGCTGGCCACCTGCTCCATAGGCACGCTGGTCAAGTCATCCGGCAGCTCCGGCCGCCATGCCTCCACCAGTACATAAGGTCCTATGCCCAAGCATCGCATCCGATATTCACCGTGGCGGCGGGCCACGACCCCCGATTGCACATCCTCCCAAAGAGGAAATCCATAAAGATCGTCCCATGAGGACTTGTCCGATGTTCCGAAGGCCCGCTGCGCCGCTTGATTGGCCCAGACAACCTCTCTATCGCGGGCTACCAGCACAGCGGTTTGCAGTTGATTGATGGCCTTCACGGGCATCGCGTTTCCATTCCATCCCACCGCGCCCACCACTTCACCGTCGAGGTTGCGCACCGGGTGCATCTCGCGTGCCGCGAAGGAACCGGCCGCCTGATCCCCACCGCTCCCCTCTCCGCGGGCCATCTCATTGGTCCAGACCCATTCACCTTCGATGGCCAATGCCAGAGGAATCGGCAGCAATTCAAGAATGTCGCGACGAAGAGCAAAGTCGTTAACGAGCGTCACACGATGACTCAAAGGAAAGACGAAATCCTTAGAACGGTCATTCTGATTCGGCATTCGGTCGCCACCTTCGTGTATGATTGCAGGGTAAGAATGGGGCGCATGCGTTACTAAGCGCGATTCGACATCTTTTGACGTTTTCCTCCTTTCGCCCACCTTTTCCCAGGGATTCGTCAAAGTCCGGGGCAGTCGATCATAGCTCACGAGCGTCACCGGCGGTGGACGGGAGAAAATCAGGCGTGGCCGATGGTGGCCGACCTTGCGGCAGAGCACATCGAGCCATCGGTGCGATGAGCATGGGATGGCGGCGAGGGCGCGCGACAATTAGGCGCCGATCAGGCGCAGGGCCTCATGGCGGTGCGCGTTGTAATACCGCGTCGCCTGTGCGAGATTCGTGTGGCCGTTTAAGCGGAGGAGGCTGACCACGAG
>JAKBXD010000172.1 GCA_021840785.1 Pseudomonadota bacterium | reverse complement strand
GGTACTGAGGGCCGAGTGGGTTGTTCGAAGTCATGGTAGTCCCTGAAGAGTCTCCGTGAAGGAGGCTCATTCTTGTTTTTGATGGGGTATTATCTGGTATTGGGCTCTGGGGCTTCGAGTGAATGGCGCTGGGTGTAACTTGATGGAACTCAGGGTTTCGGAGATGAGTTCAAGGTTTTCCGGTCGGCTTTTACGCACGAATATGGGATGTCTGGGGAGGGGAGTACCGCATGGCCTAACGCCTCGTCTGGTGTTATTAGTGAGGGGGCTTAGACGAAGCGAGAGGTGGACTGTTAGTTGGCTCCTGAGGGCTTACAGGAAGGGATTCTTGGGCCATGCGCAATCCAGGCCCTGGTGTTGGCGCCCATGCAAATGGTCATCACTGCAACTAACCCGACTGCCCCAAAGTTGATAGAATCGGGGCTCATGGAGCGCCGTAAAATCAGCCCAATGGGCTGGGATTCGCGTTGGATGTACGGCAAAACCTTAGGGCCTACACCAAAGCGCGAATGACCAGAAGATAACCCCGAGTCTCCAACATTCACTCTCTCATCCGAACGTCACGATGACAGGACAATTAGTCAAACCCATGACAAAAAGAGTTAGCCAAAACACCTTGGCCAAAATTGCCGACGCAGGTGGCTTGGACTAACACACCGAGACGCCCAACCTTACATTGCACATAGCCTTCAAAAGTAAGAATCGAGGGTGCGCAGGTCACTGCGTAACGTTGACCTATCACGGACCCGTCGGCATGCTCGCGGGGGGACATGCGGCGGATCACGAACGTTTATTTCGAATTGCAGGATTTCCAGAGGGTCTGCGTCGACGCAGTCGTGGAGGATCAAGACGACGCCTTGACAGAGGGGATCGTGCGATATAATATATCGACAGTCGATATATAGACAATCAATATATATAGATGCGGAGGACATCCCATGCGCGTTGACGAGGGGTTACCGTTAACCGAGGCGTTTTTCTATATCTTGTTAGCGCTGTATACGGCGCCCTCTCATGGATACGCCATTATGCAAGAAGTCGAGCGCATGAGCGGCGCGCAGGTGCGAATCGGTGCCGGAACCTTGTATACCGCCTTAAACACATTGCAGAAGAAAGGCCTTATTGATCGGGAACCGGCGCCGCAGGGGTCCGACCCCCGGCGTAAATTGTACGCCATCACCCGTCTCGGGCATGCAGTGCTACAGTCGGAAGTCGATCGCCTGAAAGATATGGTACGCAACGCAGACACGATACTGAGAACGGAGAGGAGCCTCTGACATGGAACGCGCGATGCACCGGCGCCTGAATGTGTGGTGGGTTTGGGCGCACGAAAAAGAAGAGCAATACTTGGACCACTTATCGGCCCAGGGCATACATCTCGAAAAACCGGGCTGGATTGCCCCAGTATTTCGGCGGGACCCCCAGACTCGATATGTGTATCGCCTCGACTATCAACCGACCTTGAAGGAACGGCAAGCGGAGTATCTCGCGCTGTTTGAACAGGCGGGGTGGGAATATCAGGGTCGAATACAAGGGTGGTGGTATTTTCGGACACCCTGGTCATCCGCGGGTGTAGCCGATATTTATACCGACAGTCGCTCGATCCGCGAACTCTATCGTCGAATTCGGCGGGTCATCGGCCTAGTGCTCCTCGTGGAATTCCTCTTAGTCGTCTGTGAGGTGGGTCTAACGGAGTTCGTCGGTTCCCACATCTGGCATTGGGAGTGGCTCCTCTGGGTGGGTTGGTCGGGTGTACTAATCCTTTTGGGATACGGCTATCAGAAGATCGGCCGGAAGGTACAGGCGCTCGACGGTGATGCGTCGGAACGCTGACGGTGCGAACCCTACCTCGATGCGTCTTGCGGTGGCCATAGGCTGATACATACGCGATGATACGGTCGTACGAGTTGAACTAACGGAGCCGATGCCGCCGGTGACGCCCGATGTGATTTGGACCCAACGAGAATGGATTCAAGGTCTACAACAACAAAAACAGGATTGCGTCGTCGCACAAAGATAGCCTTTAGAGACTGGGTTACGTCGCCGTGAAGCGGCCTTTTCCCTTGCGCCATATTAACCTCCGCGTGGTCCCGACTGATTGTCCCCAAGGAGGTGTCGACTGTGGGAAGTTCGGCTCGCGCATTGTTGAGTCGCTATGTGCCGTTAGGAGAAGCGGTGGTATTCACCATTCCATTGACGAAGATACTATCCAAAAACGCGCAACATGGGATTGGGCAGGGTCGCCTGAATCTGCGCGCAGGCGCGGCGGCGACTCGAGACACCATCGGTTGGGCACTCAAAGGCACGTTACAGGGGTGACTGGTTCAAGGTAAGCGTCTAACTCTTCCCACCTTCTTTTCTCCAGGGAAAAGACCGACCATGGTCAAATCAGACGATAGGAGTGGTGAAAGATAAATCTCGACGGCTGTTAATCCATGGGACAACGGGGGGTGATGGCCACCCTCAAACGCAATCAACCATCGTGACCCGTATGCTCAATTACCAGATGGATGTAAAGACGGCCGTCGAGGCACCGCGTTGGTTATACGGACGGACTTGGGGAGAGACGCAAGAAGCCGTGCTTTTGGAGGACCACTTCTCACCCGATGTCCTGGAAGAATTACGTCGTCGCGGTCACCAGGTGACCGTGGTATCGGGATACGATGACAAATTAGGTCACGCCCAGGCTGTCGGGGCTAATCCGACGGCAGGGACCATGGCACCAGCCACAGATCCTTGCAGTGACGGGCTGGTGACGTTCATTGGGCTAACTCCGGGGTCGTTTTGTATGATGTCCAATCTTCGAGGAACCAAAAGGGCAGTGGCCGCCGCCGAGGACCTCGAGATCCCGCGACTCACGGTCCCAGAACCTGGGCGTTCCTTCGGGGTTGGCGTACCGACGAGCGACTTGTCATGACCTCCCGGACCGCGGACCCAAATCGATATGGCCACGGATTCTCGCTATGGGTCATATTTGACGGTTAACATGTAAATTCGGGGCACTTTAGCCCGTTATGGCCTAATCGTCAAGAGTAGCAGTATCGGGTTGGCAACTAAATCGATGATGTCGGTAATATCACGAAAGAAGGGAGTAGCGACGATCGGGCGACCTGTAGGTTCCATGATAGGGACATTCAGGGGAATGGTCTCGTTGCCGGATGATTTTTGGAACGGATTATTCACCGTCGTCCGCATCGAAGCACGACCCATATGCGGTCGGTTAATTACCGGGTAGCGTGAACCGGTGTGGACGATGGGATAAGCGAGGTTAATCCCCAATATCCGCGATAAACCGCTCCGGTGAAAACAAGGCCAACTCAGGCAAGGAAGTTGACGTAGACACTTGTTCCACCATGAGTGAGCCGAGAATGGAAGCAAACTTAAACCCGTGGCCGGAAAAACCTGCTCCCACCACGACGGCGTTTTCATGCCCTGGAAGGAGTCCGACGACAAAGTGTTCATCGGGGGTGTTGGTATAAAGACAGATCTGACTCGCTGTGGCCGCCGCCCGTTTAGCTATGGGCAGAAAATCCAGTTCGACTCGCAAGGCGCTCTCGTCGTCGGAATGCACCGTTCGGTCTACGGTGTCCGCGGTAGTCACCAAACCACCGTGGTGGCGCGCGACCTTGAATCCTTCACCGGCGCGATAGGGAAAGCCATAGGTATGCTTTCGACTATCCGGGTTTTCGTGAATGAAGATCGGGTAATCGGAAAGGGAATCGAGCCCGGGTCCGTCAAGCCAGAACGGGACTTGACGTTCAACCGATACCGGCAGCAATGGCCATAGCGTTTTAATCCAGGGGCCAACGGTGATGATAAGGCGGTCTGCCTCGATGGGACCATCGCCACAATGGATGATCACGGATGTGTGAGCTCGCTGCCAGTGGTCCACCCGAGTCCCACGCCGAATGGTAGCTCCACGTGATTCGGCGAGGACTATGAAGGCGTCCCAAGCCGCCTCGGCCAAGAGATAGCCAGCCGCCTCTTCGTAGACGGCCACTTCGGCGTCTCTCAGGGAAAACAACGGATACCGGGACTTGACGGTAGATGCATCCCAGAGTTCATAGGGGAGATTGTGGCGTTGAGCGGCCGCCATGGCGCCCGTCACCACGGCGGAATCAGGCAACCCCATCATAAGACCTCCAGTTTGATGCAAAAGGGTACGCTCCGCGTCTTGCTCGAGGTGGCGCCATGCGTTATAGGCCCGTTGAACCAGGGGCACATAGTCGGGATGCTCAAAATAGGCTTGTCGAATGACCCGCGTCTGGCCGTGGCTGGAGCCCAAACGATGGGGAAGGATCGGTGACTGATCGAACCCAATCACCGATAATCCCTTTCGTGTCGCAGCGTACATCGCAGACGACCCCATAATTCCGAGGCCGATAATGGCGAGATCATAGTGCGGTCGCATAAGTGTCCCCCTTAAGATAAATCGACTTGGCGCTCATGTGCCTCGAGCGCGTGGCTAATGTCGTCCTTCAGCGAGGGCCGACGCATGAGGAGAATGATCCCCGCAGCAATCCACGCTACG
>JAKBXD010000171.1 GCA_021840785.1 Pseudomonadota bacterium | reverse complement strand
TCCTCGGTATCTATCGGTACTGGCGTGATACGGGTTATGCCATCGGTGGATTGCTGCTGGGGCTGGTAGCGCAATGGAGTAACGAAATTCTCCCCGCCATCTGGGCTACGGCCGGTATTGTCGCCCTTTCGGGGCTATGGATCGCGCTGGTGGTGCGGGAAACCCATCCCCGCTCCCTGGGTCAGCACCGCTGACGAAATGACCCACCTTCGAGGCGGCAGTATACGTCATTTCAGCCGCCCAATGGTTCAGAGGTTGTCAACGGCACGCCTTTTTTCAGAACCGCCCGCACGGCCCGCCAATCCGGTGATGGCATCGGGGACGCAGAGAAAGTACCAGCGGCGCAGCGCGGAAGGCTGGCGGGCGCTATTGGCGCAGCAGGCGGTCAGCAGCCTGACTATTGGGGCGTTTTGCCGCAAGGTGTCCGTGAGTACGGCGAGTTTCTACCGTTGGCGGGAGTTGCTGCAAAAGAACGGCAATTCAGGTATGGCGGCGGCCGTGACCGATCGAGTTTCGGCGGCCAACACCCCAGTGGCCTAGCAAGCGCGGTTTTATGTGTTCCAGTCGCAGCGGTTCCCGGAGCAATGGATTGCTTCTGAGGTACAACATCCCCAGGCACAGATAGAGACTGGCTCGCCAGTAGGCGTCGGTTTTGCGCAACTCATCCGGGGCGAGCGGAATTCCTTGGATGGTCGCGCGAGGCGGCCCATAAGCGCTGAGGTTCTCGTCTTCGTAAGCCCGTCGTCGCTGTTTTAGCGGAAGTGACCATAGCGGATGTCCCCCATTGTCTAAAAACCGTGGGATTGAGATCGAACTCGACCGAACTGGACTTTATCCAACCTGATATCCCTACCGCGATATCAGGTAACCGTTTAGTCAGTGTATCGTAGCGCCAAGGTTTACGAGTGCTTCTGAATTGTTCGGATTAATAGCAAGCGCCTGTTGAAAAGCGACATTGGCTTCCTCTGCGCAGCCGCGCTGGCGAAGTATAACCCCGAGATTCACCAGTGCATCAGACTGGTCTGGCTTGATGGCAAGAGCCTGTCGAAGAATGGTTTCAGCTTCTTCCCAGCGGTCTTGCTTGCTGAGGACTGCACCCAAGTTTATCAATGCGTCAGCGTGTTCAGGTTTGATAGCGAGGACCTGCCGCAGAGTGGTCTCGGCTTCTTCCCAGCGGCCTTGTTTGTTGAGGGCGGCACCCAAGTTTACTAATGCGTCAGCATGGTTCGGCTGGGTAGCGAGTATTTGTCGAAAGATAGTTTCGGCTTCGTCTAAGCAACGGCCTTGTTTGCTGAGGGTAGCACCCAGGTTGATTATGGCCTCTGGATAATCCGGCTTGATAGTGAGTGTTTGCCGGAGGATAGTTTCAGCCTCTTCCCATCGACCTTCATGGCCAAGTGTGACGCCCAGATTCATTAACGCCTCTGGATAATCCGGTTTGATAGCGAGAGCCTTCCTGAGGGTGGCTTCGGCCTCATCCATACAACCTTGTTGGCCTAGCGCAACACCGAGCCGCATTAATGCTTCCAAGTAATCTGGTTTGATAGCTATGGATTTTCGGAAGGTAGCTATCGCCTCATCATGGCGGTCTTGGTCGCTGAGTATAACCCCGAGGCTCATTAATGCCTCTGGGTATGCGGGTTTAATGGAAAGCGCCTTTCGGAAGGCTGCTTCGGCTTCCGAAAGGCGCTTCATCCCCACAGATATCGCGCCCAGTATAAATATACTTTCGACATTGTTCGGCATTAAGGATAAAACCTTCCTAATTGCATCGTCAGCTTCAAAATATCTATTCTGGTGTAGCAGCAAAACTGATAAATTATGGAGCGCCGCCACATTATTTTCATCAATATTAAGAGCATCAGAGAGAACACGTTCGGCACCCAATAAATTACCTTGTCTACGAAGCACTTCACCTAACATGGCCATCTCATTTATCGGACTGTTTCTTATGGCGATCAAGTTACGTAAAATATTTTCAACATCCTGCCAGCACTCTAAGTTTAGTGCATTATTATAAACGCCCTCAAACATCAAAGAAAAGTTTTTGTCAATCGCCAATGATTGTTGTAGAGCGAAACTGGCCTCTTGAGTGCGCCCTGTATTGTAAAGCAATATTATATAATTAGCCCACGTTTGCCCATTTTTTGGATCTGAACTCAGCGCCGCCTGAAAAAAACATAAAGCATCATTGACGCGGCCTGTTTGGCTTGCTAGCACCCCCATATTACTATTAACCTCGGCGTGGTTCGGTTGTTCCACGAGAATGTTTTGATAAAGCTGTTCAGCATCCTTCAGCCGACCTGTTTGATGATAATGTGTGGCAAGTGATAGTTTTTGACTTGTGACTGCAACTTTTTGATCTTCCTGCTTGTCGGTTGGTGATGGGGCCATCGGTAGTTCCTTCCTTTCGGGTGAAATTGTAACATACCCCTGCCTCATCGTTGCAGGGGTATACATGCAAGTAAGCATGTGGCATTACAACATAATCGCTAACATGTGCCCCTTTATAAGTTAGGGTAGGGGCATAAACACCAATAGTCAACGCTAGCCTACTGCTTCTTAAAACAAAAATCCAGTTTCGACAAGGGCTCTGGCCTGTGTAGGATTATTCCCTTGCGGACCGAAGACATCACCCTGGGTATAGCTGCTTGCCTGCACATAGGAAAACTCAGCGCGGGCGAAGAAATCGTGATCCTGGTAGGTGGGCGTCACGGTGATGGACCACGCCTTACTACCAGGTCCATACATCAGATTAACCGCGCCATCGGTGGCATTGCCGGTGCTCGCAATGTACTCGGCCCGGGCGGCCAGGGTAACGTGGGGGGTGAGGGCATAACTCGCCAGAATGGCCGCGCCTCTGGTCCCCGTGCCGCGTCCCACGCCGATAGCGGGATTGGCCGACACCTGGGTGTACTGGAGGTAGGGCTGAATCATCCATGGGCCCGAGCTATAGGTATAGATCAGGTTGTAGATGTCGCTGTTGTTTTGATAAACCGGGGTGGCGAGTGTGGAATAACCCGTCTGTCCCGCATTGCCCATGCCCACGAAGCTCACGGTGTTGGCGGAGTTAATGGTGTAGGACAGGTCGCCGGAAAGCCAGTTGAAGCGATTGGAATAGAAACCGTCACTCCATGCGAGAGAGGCGCTCAATGGCCCCGCGCTGTAGTTGACTTGCACCCCGCGATTGACGGCGTTTTCCTGGTTCCACAACAAGCCGCGCTCGATGTTCATATTCTCGAAAGTGAAGGTGTATTCCGCGCCGATCAGGGTGGGGAGTTTGCCGATCAGCACCGAGAAGTTTTTGGTGGGAGCGATCTTCAGATAGGCCTGTGGCAAGGCACCATAATAGTCGGCGGTGGTGGCTCCCGTGGAAAGGAAAGGCGTGCCCAGGGCAGGCATATTGTAGGCACCGGCCTGGAGGAAGAACTGGATCAGCCCGTGTGTCTTCTGGATGAAGATCTGGCCATTGCTGATATCGGCGTGGGTGAGCCGATCACCGGGGACTCGGTTGTCCTGCCAGACGCCCATGCCGCTCATCACGCCGGTAATGTCCAGTTTTCCTAGCGGGCCGGCATTAAACTGAAAAGGAGATGGTGACTGCAGCGGTCCGGTCATCGCTGGCATCGGCAGGGGCGCGGCTTGAACAGTGTCCGATACCAGAGCCAGTGTGGATAACACTGCGACAGCAAGGATTGTTAAACTCCTCTTGCTGCTGGTGCGAGGGGCTTTTTTCGTGGTGAAGCGGTTCATCATGTTTCTCCAATTGCGTAAAAGAGGCCTGTACACCAGGTATGACTGGCGCGATCGCGTAGCCAATAAATGTGAAAATTTATTGGCCGTTGAATATTGGTATTGCGGTAAAAGGTGGCGTTTCCGAATAAAAAGCCACCACCTCATCTTTTACCCGGCGCACGGGATGGATCACCCACTGTTGGCCGTGGTGGATCTGAAGACGTGTCCAGGCATCCCGACGCAATTTCCGGTCGAATTTTCCAGAACGCAGAAACGTCCCCAAAAGTGCTCCCTTGTGCAAGCGCAGGAGCACATCCGGGATTCGTCCATCGGCAATGAGCGTGGTCGCACCAGAGCGCGCCGCATGGGTGGCGGCGTGTATTTTGGTGAGCATCCCGCCGGTACCCACGGTGCCACCGCTTCCACCCGCCATACGCTCATACCGTGGGTCACCCGCCATACCTTCCGTGATCATTTCGGCATCAGGCCGTGCGCGCGGGTCCGCTGTAAATAGCCCTGATTGATCAGTCAGCAATACCATCAGGTCGGCATGCCAGACGTTGCTGACCAGGGCGGCCAAATGGTCGTTGTTGCCCAGAGCATTATCCAGATCGGCGATCGCATCGTTCTCATTGATAATGGGCAACATCTGCATTCTCAAGAGCATTTCGATGGCGGACCGGGTCTTCTTGAGGCGCTTCCGATCTCTGAAGTTATCGCGCGTCAGCAGTATTTGCCCGCAATGCGTCCCTCCCTCGGCCAGGAGATTCTCATAAGCATGAATCAGGGCGGATTGCCCCACGCTGGCCGCCGCC
>JAKBXD010000170.1 GCA_021840785.1 Pseudomonadota bacterium | reverse complement strand
GCGGGGTTCCGGCATCCATGATCTGGCCGTCACGCACCCAAACGTGCATGCCGCAGCCGCCTTGGGCTGTGGTGGAGTACACCGATGGGCTTAATGTCGGGAGATCGGCATCGCCGTTCCAGGTCCATTCCGCCCGGTCGGGGAGGCCTGCGCCTTGGAACGCGATGCTCCCTAAGCGTCCGCAGCAGGGGCAGAGCGTGAAGAGTCCTTGTGGACCTCCATCTTGGTGCCTGTGCGTGCGCCAAAAGGACCACGGCACAAAGCCGATACGTTCGATGGTCTTGAGGGGGATGGACAGCAGACTATAATCCAACTGGCTCCGATCCTGCTCGATAAATCGTACGCGCCAAGGTCCAGCCATCACGATCCCTCCTCCTTCTCTTCGGTACCGCTCGCAATGCGATCCGCCAGCCAGATCGGGAAGGGCGCATAATGGAGGCCGCCCGACAGCCAGCGCTCATGGTGGCGGTGCTGGATGCCCGGTTGTCCCGTGTGGCAGTCTTGGCACAAAAACCATAGCCCTCGAATATCGTCGGCATCCGTCCACGGCGTGTCGCCCATCGCCGCCGCGTACCCATAGGCATCGAGCCATTGCGCGGCCCGGAAGGCGGCTTGCGGGGCGGCTTCGCCATTGGTCGCCCATTCCACAATGCCGTGATGGAGTTGGAGGTCTTCGACGGTATGAACGCCGCCGATCCAACACCCGATGCAGAAGCCGTGGCCATCATCGAGCAAGCGTTGGCGGTTGCGCAGGAAAGTGGCGCTCTCCGAACGTGCAGCGTGCGTGGGAATCCATTCGGGCACACGCACAGTGATCGTCAGTTCATGGGCCGCAATCTCACGATCACTCACACTCCTCCGCCTCCCTTCCCCGTGAATGTTTGCTGCCACCGCACCCATTCTTGTTGCCCCACATCATGCGTTTGGCGGGGCCTATGGACGCGGCCCATGATCGGCCGCCCACTCCGCGTCCAAGGCCGCCACTTCGCCTTCCATCCGATCCACGTCGGCATGCACATGCTCGAGCAGGCGGTCGAGCTTCTGCACGATGGCAAACTCCTGGGCGGCTCGCGCCTCGTTTTGGCGACTCAGCACGTTTTGGCCGACCAAGGTGATGCCGATGAAGAGCCACTGGCCCACGTTGAGAAGAAACAACAGCACCGGAAACCAGGGCGGCGTATCAAAGCGCCAGGCCCGCGGCCCGAGGACGTTCCAGGCCATCCAGCCGCCAAAGGCCGCGAGACTCCCCCAGGTAAAGGTCATGCTTCCGAGATGCCGCGTGAGCCACACGGCGACGCGTTCATTGAGGTTCGACATGTTGGGCCTCCCAGTGATCGAGGACATGGGCAATGCGGGCTAAGAGCGGACGCAAGGCCGCGTGGTTGGCTTCAATGGCCCGGAAGCGTGCGCTAAAATCCGGCCCCACCGACTCCACAAACGCCCGAATGACGTCCAGATCCACCGCGTCCAGTTGGTCATACGCCTGCATGCTGGTGAGGAGCGCCTGTTGGCGGGTGAGCACCTCCTGCACGCTCTGGACGAGGTGCGCCATCGCTTCCGTACGGGTCGCCGAGCCTTCGAGGAGGCGCAGGAGCGTTGCGTCCTGCGCGGCTTGTTGCGCTTCGGAGCGTTCGGCCTTCATGATGAGGAGGCGATTCAACAGTTCGCTTTCGATGGTCATGTAGGTCATCAGCGGCGCAAACACGATGGCCGCGAAGACCGCGAAGGTCGTGAGGAGGCGATGCGCGGTGGTGAAGATCCCGAAGACGTGCCAGTGCAAGGGATTGTACCAGAGGAGGGCCAAGAGGGCGATGTAGAGGCCACAAATCGCGACGAACCACACCACCTGCCCCCGCGTCCCAAACCAGCGAATCAAGGCCGCCTGCCGCGCTTCGTCGAACCAGTCGCGCCTAGTGGTGGGCCGCAAGAAGCGCTCCTCCTAACATGCCGACCACGACGAGGACGACGCGCAGGATCCACTGGATGGGCGTCGGCACGGCGTTGTGCGAGCGTTCAATGGCGGTCGCTTGATCCATCCGGATCGAATCGAGCTTGTCCCGCACCGATGCATTGTCCGCCGCCTCCTCCTGCCGAAAGGCGTCCAGCCGCTCCTGCCAGGTCTTCCCCATCAGATCCAGGCGGGTGCCCAGCGCGGCGTTTTGGCTGTCGATCTTGGCCGAGAGATCGGCGACCATCTTGCGGGTTTCGCGACTGTCGGTTTCCAGGAGGTCGCGGGTGTGTTTGAGGCTGTCAATCGCCTCGGCGTGTTGTGCGAGTTTCACTTCGATGGCGGTCGGGTCCATAGGCCCCTCCTTCACGGGGATGTCGTGCGGTCCCACGGGCGGGGGCCGCCTAAGATGGGGCTGAAGGCCAAACTGGTGGGACTTGGGAGCGGTTGATCCGTAATGCGAATGCCCGCGCCCACCCGCCACGCCCGTTCGACGAAGCCGGAACAGGTGACATAGCGCGGGTCATCGTGCAAGGGACGCCATTGGTGGACGTCATACATCAGTCCGTCTTGCAGGATCGCGTCGATTCCGTAGGGCTGGCCTCGATGGGCCAACGCCCAGGTAATCGCGGCATCCGCTTGCGCGGGCGTTGATCCCGCCACGGTGTAGGCCCACCCATTCTCCTGATATTTGTCTAGTGGACTCGTCTGCACGATAGATAACTGCTCAATAAGCTCTCCATGTCCCACCAAAGCGGCATGCACAAACGGGCCACTACTCCAGGCAATCGCCGCATCGAGGGCGCGGTCCCAAATGGGCTCGGTCTTGGGGGGCAGCATGAGCAAGATGTCGCCGGGGTGGAGATCGGTGGAGTGATAGGACATGGTTCCTCCTTTGCCACTTAACTGATTGCGATATAGGGAATCGAGGTGCCGGGATAACTATCTAAAGTTAAGGAAAAAGTTCCGGACCCCATGGTTACGGACGCGGTATTGGCCGCCATCGTACTTCCATTCCAAAACATATAGGTCGTGTCGGATTGAGCACTGTCAAAGACGGCGGTATAGACGCCGGTGGATGCCCCATCCTCCAAGGCGATCACGCGGGACGGCGTGAAGGCCAAGCCAGAAACGCTCCCGGCCCCACTGGACAGATCGAGGGTGCCGGTGGCAACCATCGTAGTCGCCGCCACAGATCCCCCGCTTGTGTATCCGGCGGGAATCGTTTGACTGCTCGTAGAGGGCGTATACGACAAACTCCCATTATTCGCCATACTCCCCGTCAAACCGACCCCACTCGCGCTCGCGAAGGTTTCCCCGGATAGCACGTCGGCAGCCGTGGCGGTCCCGGTGACGGCACTAATCGATCCCCCACTCGTATACCCGGCGGGAATGCTCTGGCTACTGGTCGCTGGGCCGTAACTGAGACTGCCGTTATTCGACATGGATCCCGCCACGTTCTGCTGGGTCGCGTTGCTAAACGTCACGCCACTGAGGACATCGCTGGCCGTGGCGTTGCCCGCACTTGCGCCGAGTTGAATCGCCATTAACTCACCCCCACTAACGCACTCGTGACATACACCTGCGAGGCAGTCCCCGCCGTGACCGTCAGCGCGATCGCCGCGCTCGGTGTGGCTTCAAAACTGTAGTCCACCATGCTGTAACTCCCGACCGCCAACGTTTGGGCATTGAGGGCAGCCGGGGTATAGGTTTGACTCCCGCCGCTATCGTCGTAGGTGAGGGTCACGGTGACTTCCGTACTCGCGGTGATGACGCGGAGGTAGACCTTCGCGGTGTACAGCCCCTCCGTTTTCGGGGTATACGACAAGACAGTCGTAGCGGTGGTGGTGGTTAATAAGAGATTATGCGTACTCGTCCGGGCGGACATGGGAATGGCGAGGCCCGTCGCGGCATCTAAACTGTATCCATCTTCCGCCATGAGGTTGCCAATGGCGAGGCCCGTTACACTCGTATCGCCATTGTCCGTGATCCCGTAGTCCCCGTTGCTGTTGGCAGCCCCACTGCCCATCGTATAGAGAGTGCCGAACTGCAAATGGGCGTTATCACTCCCACCCCCCGACGCGCCACAGACAATGCCGCCGCCATTATTCCGAATCATCGCCCGTCCCACTTGGAGGCCGTGCATTCCGCCTTGGAGATATGCCGCCGATCCCGTGTTATTGTGGGCGTACCATTCGCCAATCTGGATATGCTCCGCCAAGCTGCTAGACGACCCGTTTACAAAAATACCATTATTCCCATTCGTACTCGTCCACAATTTCCCGATGAAAAACTTCAAGGTGCCGCCGTAAAAATGCACCCCATGTTCGCCGTTCGTATCGGCAATAATGGTATCGAACCACTGCTCCAACATGCCGCTGCCCTGCACGGCCATGCCAGAACTGCCATTCCCGATCAACGTCAACTTGCCCCAGCGGTTCCCCCCCGAGGTCCCTGTACTCGTCACATCGAAATTCAGCCCATGCCCCGCGACCCCAGCGGTGCCTCCCACAAAAATCGCATCGAACGCATTATCATGCACGTTTGACGGGTCTCCGTTAATCACAATGCCATCGCCGCGACACGCATCCAAGTGAATGCTCACAAAATGGCTTTCGTTGATGTT
>JAKBXD010000169.1 GCA_021840785.1 Pseudomonadota bacterium | reverse complement strand
TTCCGATCCCGGTTTCTCCGAGTAGGGCGTCCTTGATGGACTGGGCAACAAGATGCCCCAGTGCGACAGGCACTGCATTGCCTATTTGTCGCATGCTCTCGGTCCAACTGCTGGTAAAACGGTATGTATCGGGAAACGTTTGAATGCGAGCGGCTTCGCGGATCGTGTAATACCGGACGGACCCATTGTTGAGCCGTAACGTGTTTTCACCGCCTGGGACCCCGTGTACCCCCGCTTTTAGCGTTTTGCTGGGTTCGTCCAATGGGCTTCCCGTATGACCGGGATACGTCCGCGCTCCCGGAACCAACACGTGGCCCCACCCGTCGTCGTCAGCCCCATGCTCGGGTTCTGGCAAGTCCCCGATGGCGTCGCGAACCGTTCTCCATGGCAACGTGGTCGGCTGTGGAAAATCGTGAAAGTTGACGGTGAACTCCATGGGGGTTGGAATCCCATGTCGATCCCAATATTCTCCGGTCACACATTGCTGATACCGCAGAGCTGCGGCAGAATGAGTAGGTTCTGGAAACGCCCATTCGACTCCTAAGTCGGACCGAAATCCAACGAGAAAAACGCGGTGGCGCTTTTGCGGAATCCCGTAATCCGCCGCATTCAACATCCGAAACACCATATTGTAGTGCAGTCCCTCAACACTGCCGCTCGTCCGATGTTGTTCCAATCGTGCCAAGTGATCTAGCCAGGACTCCCCCGTTCGGGCAACCAACTCGGGATAACTTAATTGCAGGAGTATGTATTCAAAATAGCTAGCGAAGGATGCCCGTAGTAACCCCTTCACATTCTCTACCAATATCGCCCTGGGCCGCAGTTCCCGTACCGCCCGAATCATCTCGGGAAACATGTCGCGCGGGTCGAGTTGTCCTTGATGTTTGCCCCCAAGCGAAAATGGCTGGCACGGGGGGCCACCCGCCAATAGATCCACGCGACCCTCCCGATCCTTGAAATCGACCTCGCGCACATCGCCATGGAGAATCCGATCTGAGGCTCCCAGATTCTCCGTCAGCGTGGAGCAGGCGCGCGCATCCCATTCCACAACCAAGTCGTGATCAAATCCGGCCTGGGCAACCCCCATAGCCAATCCACCCGCTCCCGTAAACAGTTCCACTGATCGAAGACTCACTGCTCTACCTCCCGCTATTGCTAGAAGTTTACCATCGGAAAGGTTCCGATGGCGATAATACGAATGCCTTTGCGTCGTCTTTCAGTCTCGATGCTCCGCACACGCCGCAGCATCGGTTTCGAGTTTCGCCATGGCACTTGCCACTTCTTGAATTAACACGGCGATGGTGATGTGGCCATACAACGCCGCTTCATACACAAAGTGCTTAATCCAACCGAGATCGTCCTCCGAGGCCGGGTGCTTCGTCCACTCGGCCCAGTGAGTCGCCTCCACCATGGCGGTTCGAAATTGGTCCAAAGCCACTTCAAGCAGCGATCCGCCGACCAGGAAGCGATCGCGCAAGGTATCCAAGTCCGGCAACAAATCGGGTAACTCGTCCCAATGGACCTGCATCGGATCGATTGGTGCCCCGCCAAGCTGATGTTCGGTCATCCGGCTTCCCCTCCCGTTTATGTGCGGCCATTGCATTTGGCAGCGTCCGTGGAAATGGACGATAATACGAAGGAACACATTCACAATACCATGTGTTGCGCAAGTTGCGCAAGGTGATAACATGAATTTTGGAGAAACGATTTGCCAAGCCCGAAAAACCCAGCATCTGACGGCGGCAGCGGTCGCCACGATGATCGGGATCTCGGCCGCGCATTATTCCCGGATCGAAAACGGGCAACGCATTTTATCGGATCGCCACAAGGTGCAGCGTTTGGCGGACATCCTCCATCTCGATGCCGATACCTTGTGGGGAGCCATGCAAGCCCATCGCCTGCCTGCGCCGGACACGCGATCGGATTTGGCTCCGGTGGAAGGCGCCCTCCGCCAACTGCCATTGACCGAGGCCGATAGAACCGCATTGCTCCATCTCATACGGCGCATGGTGGATCAAGACCATTGATAGAAATCAGGGAGGTCGTAGGATGCGCAAGATCGATCAGGTGACGGGTAAGCGACAACTGCTCGCGCGAGCCACGCAAATTCCGCCGTTCGGTCCCGGTTTCGACCTGATGTTGGCAGAAGAGGCCGACACCATGGAGGTATGGGCCACGAGGGTCGGCGAGGAACCCCAAGACTTTGTGGAGTTTAGACTTTTGAAGAATCAGGCTCTGGTCGGATCTCGCAGAATAATTGGGTACTAACGGTGAGCAAGTCAGTGTGTCTCAGGTCTGGAGATACCGACAGCCTCAGGTGATACTCTGGTCGGATCATCGTCGAGACGCGAGATATAAATAGTCTCCATATCGGTAAAATGGCTCGGTCCGATGGGCCCAGTACTGTTCCACATCTCGTCCGACCATGAGATGCACGGTGTTCGCTTGTTGTTGCCATAGGGCACGGAGGAACTCGCGCAGGGGCTGATGTTCCGCCCCACCCACATGGCGATCCCAGCCGTCCCACACGATCACCCACAACCGACTGGAGGCTTGCGCGCGCTGCTCAACGCTGTCCAACACCGACCATAATACATCGCGGGCTGTAACGCCGTCGGCCAGCGGAAGCCCGTCGGTTTGCGTTAGCGCTGCGTACTGGGCTATAAGCCGACGCACGACGGCCTTGATATCTGTCGGCTCGAAGCCAATCCACAACGCGGATTACTTCGGCGTTCCATGGATTGAGCGACGACGGCCGAACCCGTGGTCTTCCCAGAACCGGCGGGAAAGTCCGGGGATAAACGATGTCCTCATGTCGCTCCGCCCTTTCCTGCCATCAGCGATCGGCCAGTCGCTTAAAGGCCTCGATGTGGCGGCGTTGAATTTCGTCGCCTACCCGCATGAATGCCTCATGAACCTGCGACTCGGGGATCGACCGAGGCTGGCGCCCGGTTCGTTTTCGGGGGCGCGTCTTCAATTTCACAGGTTCTGAAACCGCCAGTTGCCGTCTTATCATGGGGGAGCCTCCTAAGTTCTGAGCGTATGAATCCACGAGTCTTGTTTAATTAGCATCATAATCGCTCCCGCGTGAATTGTCGCCTCCGCGATGCTCTCCGGACCCGTGCCATCGTAGACAGACCGAGACATCGATCTGCAACATCTCCGCTCGGACCAACGACGGATCCAACCCGGGATCCAACGGGAGATCCACAACCAGATCCAATTTTTCTCCATACCGAACCACTGGCGGCCCCCTCCTCGACAACGACCTCGCGTCCTCACGCCAGCCCTGACAGATACATCCCGTTATAGGATGATGAAGGCAAAGGGGGAGAAATGGGACATGGCCCCAGGGAATGATGTGAATGAACCGACCGTCACTCGTGATTGGAATCGAAAAGCCAACCTATCGTTAGCGGAATTCTTATTAACTCAACTCCTGATGATGGGCAACATGACCCGACGCCAATTAGCCACTGCGACAGGGCTTCCCGAACGGCATGCCACGATGAAGGCGACGATTGGATTTCTTCAGCGCGGACACCGGATCGTGCGACTGGACCGACATCACGCACGACGTGCCGTCTACGCCATTCTGCCCAACGCTGCCCAGGAGCTCGCAGTCGCGTGGGGCGAACCCGAGTCGTACCTGCCGACGCTCCGGATCCAGTGGTCCGCAACGCTGGCCCATGACCTGCTGGGCGTCGATGTCTATCTCCACTGGCTGACGCACGCCGAGCCCCCGTACTACGGGCTGGTCTCGTGGTATGGCGGCCACCATGCGGCACTCCTGTACAAACCGGACGACGCGCCTATCGAGACGGGGCGGGGCCGTCCGCGCACGGTGCACTCCCTGCTGCGCCCGGACGCGCTCGCGCTCTACGTGCTGAACTACCCCGCGCAAGACGGGGTTGGCCCCTTTCGAGGAGAGCTGGACTTGCGTATGGAAATCGACCGGGCCACCGAGCCGCTCGAAACCATCCGCGACAAAGTCCGGCGCTACAAGCAAGTGGTGGCGGTGCGCGACGCGGGCCACCGCATCGTGGTGCTGTTCATCACCACCGCGCCGGGGCGGGTCCCCAACCTCGTGGCGGCCATCCGGAACGGGCTGCAGCGCGGGCGGCCCGTGGAGAACCTGTCTTTCTGGGTGACGGACACCGCGACGTTCTTCGGGGCGCACCCGCTCGACCCGATTTGGCAGGGCGTCTACAACGATGCCCCGGTCTCGCTGGTCCAGCTCCCCACCAACCCGCTGGGCAACTGGCCCGCCGAGATGTTCTTACGCACGTGGACGGGGGCGACCGCATGTGACTAACCGCTACGGTACAGACTCGCTCTCGGCGCAAGCCCTGTGATGTTTTAACGACACGACGAGCGTGATGTATGGAAATTTGGGCGCGAACCGTTAGCCTGAAGAATCACCTAACCGTCGAGAAATGGCGCCACCAAATCGTCAGGGCTGGTCTCTTCGTTGTGGGCAAACCCGATCGATGTCTTTCGTGGCGCAGTCCGTTGCACCACGAAGTTGTATGTATAATAATAACTACAGGAACGCATGGGGGTGTTCGTGTCGC
>JAKBXD010000168.1 GCA_021840785.1 Pseudomonadota bacterium | reverse complement strand
CCCTCTATTCATTGATATCCGTGATTCGTTTATAGCTCTAGAGCAAAAGTTGGATTGGCTAGGTGCTACGGTACGAGAGTTCGGCATCGAAACAACGAAACCTTATCCGCAACAACCCTTGCGCTACTCAGGAATTATCGCCCGCGCACGGACCCCTGATGAATTTCACTTGCGAGGCCTGGCAGCCAAATTCGGCCTTGAACCCAAGGACGAGGTGTTGTCGAAATTCAGAAATATGTTACGTGCTGTCATCCGGTCCCTCGGCAAAGAAGAGATGTCAAGAATTGTTGACGACTTGACCAACGTTTTGGCTAACCCAGCAACATACGACTACCCCTTGCCACAAAATTGGGTGCAGGGGTAGATCGAGACAGGCGGTGGTGACCATTACTCCCGACATTAACATCATTGAGCCCCGGCAGTGGTGGGTATCATCGTACTCCAAGCTCATTCAAGGAGTAGCTGCACCAGGATGCGGTGAATCACTGAGCGTCTTATCCGGGGTGCCGGGGGATGCAATATACCCTCTTCTTGCTCCACGCCTCATGGCTCTAGAAGATGCGTATCAGAAATGGAGATGGTCCGTGTTTCGGGATCATTTTGATAGCATCGTAATCGGTCGGTCCCACAAGCTTCCTCGGTGGGCGACTTCAGTGGATGGCCAGCAGGTAAACTGGCTCGAAGAAACCTTTGCAGAGTGGCACATAACCACCACAGAAATCTCTGGGTCGGCGCTTGGCTACCATGAATGGGCATCTTTAATCTGTCGAGCTTTGTCTATCAAGACAGGGAGAGATGGGCAAATGAATTTCCTTGCGATGGTATTTAGTGCGGCGCTAGCGGATTTGGCCGAATCGATTCGCAAAGATATACCGTCCCAGACGAGCATCGCTTTGCGAAACTTGGGTTGGCCCTACCCTGGAGTGGGTGTTTGGCCGTCGTGAGATCCTCGATCGAACGGCGTAATGTAGCGGTTCTCGCCGCACTTCCAGAGTTAAGTACGAGTTTGATGATCCCACATATTGGCCTATTTCTAGAACAAAAAGGGTTCCTCATCCGCTCAGCCAGTTTCTTGAACGGAACTCGGGAACTGGTCGACTTGCTCTATTTGACTGGGCCAACTAATAAACGAGACCGCCTTCACAAAATCAGTAGAACCTTTGCTTCGTATTCAGAGTATCTTAACGGCCCTGTTATCCTTGTCTTGCTTGCCCAAGGAGAAGACGCGGAACGCTCTGCAAGTGACATCTTGAACGAGATAAAAGGGAAAAGCCAAGATCCGAAGCCAGGTTCTCTCCGATCTTTGTTTCCTAACAGTCGACACTGGTTCTCATACGTTCACGTCCCAGATGAGGAGATACACGAGACGATTATAAGTGTCTCCTTCCCGCCCACCAAGGACCTTCGCCAATCCAACGTGTCCGAGAGCTCGGCTCTGTGGACGATGATGGGTGACATTACTACGGACACAAGCAACCCTCTGGACCGTGAGGATTTAATCAGAATCATCATACGAAAGTGCCTTCGACTCATTCAGATGTCGCGGATTGATTATCTGTTGGAAAACGCCTATGTGGCTCAGATGCGCCTGTCTTCTGGAAATTACAGCGGAGTGAGCGACACATTGACCCGGCTTTGTGTACAGATTTCTAGAGAGAGTTTTGCTGAACGACGCCTTTCGGTTGTGATCCGAATGGCCGTGGTTTTACTCGAGTGGCAAATGTCTGGAACATTAAGTGCAGAGGTACTAAATGCGCTCACTGCGGAGCGGTGTCTCAGCTATTGTGGAATCACCATAAGCAGGTCTAACTACCAGTTATTACAGTCTTTCATGCTCGATTAGACAGAGTATGTAAATGTGTCAAGGCCGGAGTCACTGTTGGCCTCCTGGCCGAGAAGTGGGGACCACAGCGCTCGGGCACCGCGGCCGCCGATGCCGGCGTAGGATCCCGACCAGAACCGAAAGAGATCCCCCCGCCCCGGGGGGCGATCTGGAGCTTGCCCAGGTCCGTGTGGTAGTAGGCCGTGTGGGCGTTCGACAGGTGGAGATCGCGCTCGCCCCCGATCCGGCCGACCCAATCCTCCAACGGCACGGCGCGTAGGCGTGTGTTTGGTCAAGAGGAATTGGCTCTCCCTCACTTTTGCTGAAAGATAGGCAGAATTGGAGCGTGGCCATTTCCGTGTGGTTCGAATGCTGTCGAATCTATCGTCCAGGCTCCCGTCTGTCCCTGAGCCGAGGCGAGCGTCCCTGTGTTGTTGAGCGTTGGCCTACGGTTTGGGCTAACTCTTTGTGTCATCGGTCTGATGAATCAGCCGGTCACCACCGTCATTCGCCCCGGCCGTGTGAGCGCGTCGATGCGAGGTGTTCCGGGAGATAGCCCCTTCCGCATTCCGGGTTGGCGTCGGCGCGGGTCTTTAGCCGGGCGCCAACCCCGAATCCTCGCCCGTCGGGCGGCTGGTTCCGGATGCCCGAACGGTATTGCTTGAGCCGTAGCGACAGCAGGCCAGTGGGTTGAAGTGATGACCACTGGTCTTCGCGCCAACCCCTACGATTGGTTGTGTAAAATACGGGCTCGCAACAGATCGAAATCGGCGCGGCCGAACATGACGCGCTTGAGACACTTGATCTGGTTGTTAAATCCCTCGGTCATGCCTTGGCTCCAGGATTCGGTCAGACCCGCGTGCACCGCAATGTTGTCAGGTTAAGGAAGTTACGATCAAACGTTCGCCATCTATAGAGAACGTTTGAGTGTGTTAATGACTCCGGATCTCGGCGGTTCAGCGGGTGTCGCCAATAAAAAAGCTGAACCTTCGGGCCACCTTCCAGTATTCTGGCATTGGAGGTGGTAATAATGTCCAGTAAAGCGTTGGATCTTATCAATATCATCGGTCAAACATTACAAGATTTGCAATTTCGGGAGCGATCCAAAGAACGTCCGAAAGATTTTACCCGCGAGCGCAAGGTCGGGTTCGTCGGGGTCCTGTCCATGATTTTAAATTTAGCCCGACGAAGCACTCAAATCGAACTGGATCAGTTTCGGGAGCGGTTGTGGCCATACCAAGCCGACGAGACTACGTACACGAAACAGTCCTTTGGCGAAGCGCGGCAAAAAATTCGTCCCGAAGCGTTTACCGAACTGAATACGGCGTTTGTGAATCGGTATTACGACGACGAGGAATATCGCACCTTTCGCGGCTTTCGCGTGTTCGCGATCGACGGTTCCTCGCAGCAATTGCCTGATTCGCCCCAGTTACGGGCCGAATATGGGGTAGCGACCGGTAAGGGCACTTTTGCGGTGGCCAAGGCCCGGGCGTCCCAACTCTACGATGTCTTGAACGGCATCGTCGTCGATGCCAGGATCGCTCCCTTTCGTACTGGGGAGCGCGAGTTGGCTCGCCAACATGTGGAGGCCTTTCTGCGACTGGCGGCTCGCCAGATTGCGACCATCATGTTGTTTGGTCGCGGCTATCCGTCGCTGCCCTTGCTCTTTTATCTAATCAGCCATCAAATTCGCCCAGTGATGCGCGTGCCGGTAAGCTTTTATCCCAAAATCATCGGGCTCGCTGAGTCCAATACCTGGGTGACCCTCACGTTATCCTCGGCCCAGGCGCGCCAAGTGCGCGCCATGGGGGTCGAGGCGACCGCGGGTACCGCGGTCCGGCTCCGAGTCATTAAACTTCGCTTACCCACCGGTCAGATCGAAACCCTCGTCACCACGTTAACGGAAGAAGAAATGCCGGAAGAAGCCTTTGGCGAATTATACGCCCTACGGTGGGGGATCGAAGTGCATTATGGCCAGGAGAAGTATGCGTTAGAAATTGAAAATTTCTCAGGGATCACCCCGCGAGTGATTGCCCAAGACTACCATGCGACGATCCTGTTTGCGAATTTGAGCGCTGCGGTCAAGCAAGAAGCCGAACAGCAATGGGACGCCCATCGCGATCAGTATCATCGAAAGTACGACCGATATCGGATCAACTATCGGTTGTTGATCGCCACGGTGAAATACCGAATGATTCACTGGCTGTGGGCGAAAACGGCGACGGACTTTGAGCGTCAACAACGGCGATTTCAGCGCACGATCGTCCGCCTGATGCGGTATATTGTGCCAGTGATTTCGGGGCGCAAGGCGCCCCGAAACAAAAAGCGCGGCCGCACGAATAAATTCGTGATGACTTTACGCCGCTGTTTATAACGGCGTCGCCGAGCAGGCCCGAATCCGAATCCTAGGGCGTTAACCACAACTTTCGAAACAATTCGCACATTTCGAAGGGCGGCTTCGTGTTGTTCAAACGAGGGGGTCTATTATTAATTTTTTAGTATTTCACTATCTAATCTTACTTAGTACCGGCGTTAGCGTCACATCACTGGTCTTATATAGGTTGTTTAAGTCAAAAGAATAATATTTTGTCCGGAACAAAAGTTCTCCGTATCCTTAACCTGACAACATTGGGGCGCAACTTCGCGTTGGGTAACGAAAACCACGGCTGTCGGAAATACCATTGCTTACTCTGAGGGCTCCACTGACTGCTTCGGAATCCCGAGGGGACGCTGTTTCAGGGGTTGCCCCGGGTTAGGAATATAGACGCGACGGACCG
>JAKBXD010000167.1 GCA_021840785.1 Pseudomonadota bacterium | reverse complement strand
GATTGTCCGCGACCCTAGCACGTCCGGCCCATTGAGCCAAGGTGAGTTCATCCATACCTGCGCGCTCCGACATCGTGCTGAGCCAATGTCTTAACTGATGGGTTGTTAGCCTAATACTGGAACCATTGGCATTCTTCAATCCCAAGCGATCAAAAAGCGACAATACTTTTTCTGCACCTAGACGCGCGTTCACCCAGTTCGCATTCGGCAGTCTCCAGGAAAAATATTTGACTGTAAATTCTTTGTGGAATTCATTCTCCCGGTGAAGGCAAAGCGCATCCCATATTTTCACCGTTTGCGCTGCATCAATATATGGCCAGTATAGTCCGCCAAATGCCTGCACCACGTAATTTGCGAGATCGCGGTAGGTTGTGGCACCTTGATCTATAAGAGCCTTGATATTCTTTTCCACCTTCACACGCGACCAACTCGGCGAGCCATCGCGCAACCGACCATAACCGAAATATTTAATCCCAATTGCAGCACAAAATTCATCAGGGTAAAGTGGTCGTGTCGGCTCAATATCCGGATCTGTAATACAATCCACATGGCCCATAAACCGACCCGGGTTTTCAAATGCGAATCTGGCAGCTTCCCGCGCAGGGGCACCAATTTCATCTAAACGTCGAACAGCTTCTTCGACTACATCGTGCATGGCGGGCACGACCCACTTTTTCATGGCCCCTTTGCCTTTCGCCGCTCGCCACCGAAGGTACATCTGCGGCACGCCGGCATCGTCGGGATCCCATTGAATGCAGTCGATTGGCAGTCGAAGGACCTCCGAAATACGACTAGGAGTCGCCATCAACAGGATGAGAACCGATGAAAAGTAGCGACTTTCAGGATCATTGGCCTGCGCAAACAGGTCTGCCACCATCAACATGGTATCGTTCGACGGAAGCCTAGAAGAGCGATGCGCCTGTCCCGCTGGACCAATATCCTCAGTCAGAATTACTGGTTTCTTGAAGGGGGATTTCCATACGGGAAGCGAAGGAACAAGGCTTTTGTCTCGCAAAAAACCAAATAGTTTCGCAATCTCCCGTCCCGTATTGCATAGCACCTCATCGCTGGTATAGAACTCCCTACACTTCTGGGCACAGACATCCATGACGGCTCCCGTCAACTTTGAGATATCTGCTCCTCCAGTGGCGGAGAGAAGTGCTGCCTCCACACAGCGTAAGGCCTGTATCAGATTGGCCAGGTTTTTTACAGGGCGGCAACTATAGCGGTAGCGGACGTACGCTTTGGCGAACTCCTTGAATGGTTCTGCCATAGGGATGAAAGAGTAGGCAGTCAATGGCACCGTCTTAGTTGCAAAGACCACAACGGTCTCGTTATGTTGCCATTGATCGCTATCCCAGGCCCCTCCAGTCCCGAAAGCGGTCAAGTCCTCCCTCGCCAACCGGATAAATTCGGCCAGATTCGCTTTACCGTCACGTTCAGCACGTGCCACGAATTGGACAAGATTATCCATAATCATTCTCCTCTAGGGCGTGCGCGATGCTCGATTGGACCTTCGCCTGTTTACAGAGCAGAATGCAGTGCTCAACCGCCAGAATCAATTGGTCATTGGCATTAATCACGACGTCCGGGCAGCCAGCGGCACGAACTCGCTCCTTCTCTTCATAAAGGTCCGTCAGCACTTCTTCATGCGGACCATCGACCCATGGCTGAAAGTGATAGCAGGTATAGCAGGCGCGATAACCACTTGCACAGAAGCCATAATTGCCACAGGTTCCAACCGAGTGCTGTTGATCATTTGGAATGCGACTTCTCGGGTCTTCCCCGCGAATTGCGTCACGCTCTGACCGCACAAGCCTACCTAAGCAGGCCTGCGCGAAAGGCGCCAGTTGAGGACCTATAAGCTCATTGATGACCACAGCCTCTTGCGCCGTGTTATCGGTATAGACGCGAACATTCTGAATATCAGAATGATCCAGCAACTCTGCAATGACGAAAGGGCCGAAACCTTCGCGGCGAAGCTTGGTGCCACGCATATGCCGAAACCGCGTTGCCGTGAGTCGGATAAACTCGCCAGTTCGCTCAGATCTTGCCGTCGATGTTACGGCACACCGACGCAGGCCGCTAGCAAGCCAACTCGTTGAACTATGCAGTCGGTCTGGGATCGGCCCGAAAAGCGCCTCTTTGAGATGCTGAATCCCTCTAATTCCAGGAAGCATTTCTTGATTAAGGAAAATCGGGATATCGGCAGCGAGATCAGCGTCGAGACCTTCGCCGATGGCTTTTTCCACGAGCGCAACCGATTGACGATGCTGCTGCTGCAAAACCAGGTAAAGGTCTTCGAGGATAGCTAATGACCGAAAACTCTTCCGGAAGCCAAGACCACGTTGCTTCGCACGGGGACAATTGAGGCTGAACTGTCGTATATCCCTGGATGTCTGCTGGACAAGATCCCTGCCTCGGAGAGCAGCAATCTGAACGGGGCGCCGAGCCGTCATCGCCAACGTGAGCAGATAGGCGTAATCCTCAAAAATCAGTTCGCCTTTCGCAACCGCCATATTGGCCCAATCAAGCAACGCTGCGATTTCCAGATCCGTGAACGGTCCTGTTTCTGGGCAACCGCTGGCCACTGCAACGCCCTTTTCATTACCGGCAATCCTCCAGCCCAGCAGAAGGTCGACAACTTCATCAGAAATGCCACCAAACCCATAATCGTGCCAAGCTATTAGAAAACCCTTGAGTCCCCCCAACTGCCACTGTTCATCCTTACCCAAGTGTGCACGCCAATTTATAAGGCTCGCCGACGTAACATGGGATGTGCCAGTGTCCCGTAGATACCGCTTGAATCGCGTTGCCATGTTTTCCGTGTGCCGCGCCGACATCTCCTCAGCATAGCGTTGCAAAGCCGCGCGAAAGCCCTCTCTTGTGCTTTCATCCAAAAACTCAGGCACGATAAGCGAAATTGTTACATCCTTGTTCAGCTTCCAATGGTCATCACCTGGATCAAAAGGGTATCCGTCTTTCGAGGTCGACAAGGCGCGTCGTTTCCTACCCGCTTTCAGTAATCTAGGATTCATCTTCTTCCCCGCTGGCGCGCAAGTTTCGCACAAGTTCGGCCTGAATCTTCTTGATCGCCGCGTCGCTGGTTTCACGGATGTGACGTCGATTATACACTGCTCCCGAGGCCTTATTACGGTGCCCATTCAGGAACGCCCGGACGTCCAGCTCACGCGTTTCACTGATAGGAGCAGTTCTCGATCCGTCGGCAGTTTTGCTTGCCGCAGCGTTTTGTTTGTCAATACTAACCGAAAGCTCATAATTAAAGTGGTGCCGAAACGCATGCGGGTGAATGCAGGCAAACTGAGGGTCAACCATTCGCATACGACCGAAAATTTGGCTGCTCAGCGCGGAGAGGGTAAGGGGTTTACCCCAAGTGGGTCCTTTACGGTGCGTAACCAACAGATAGGGGTGCCGACGTGCTGGTGGAATCTTGGCGCGTATCTGCATGATGTAGCGCTGAATTCGTTCCGCCAAGGATAGCGGAATGGGTAGCAGGCGCTCCTTGGTCTTGGATACTGGCTGGTAGCGGCGCGAGTCATAGCTATCATCTTGGTTGCGCCGCACCCAGATCCGTGGCTCATGCCCAAGATCCAATTGATCAAGGCGCAGGCTCAGAAGTTCGCCTCTCCGCATTCCTGTGTAGCGTAGCAATCCGAAGATGATGGCATTGCGTAGTCGTACCCCAGGATCTCGGAATGGATTTTCTGAGGAGTCCTCCGCCCCCATAGCCATGAAGCGCTCAACCAATTCAGGCGGTGGCGAGCGCGATTCCACGTCGTCATTGTGATCCGCCACCAAGCCACGCGGCCGGTGCTTTCGGATAGTCGCCGCCATGTGGGCGATATCCTGGGCAATCAGGGGCGAGTTCCGATGCTGCGTCACCACGGTGGCTACAAACTCCAAGTAATCTGCAAAGGTGCTGATCCGATTATAGTGCTGCTGTCCGCCGATTGATGCCTTCGCCCGCCTGAACGCTACCTGCGACTCCAGAAAGTTGACATATCCTTTGCCGGGGCTCCTTGGTTTTGTAGCCTGCATCTGGTCTCTCATGTCAAGTTTGGCAAAATCCCGCAGCGAAACAATGTCTGCGACGGTGAGAAAGTTTCCCTGTGCAAACTCTGAGATCAAATCCCGACCGTGGAACTCCTCCCAACGCAGTAGTACCAGGATGTCCGCAAGCTTGTTGCGGATCGTATTGACAGCAGCCCCGGCGTTCCGAAGTTGCGTGGTGCTGTAAAGCGTAGGGTAGAAGAGCGGCAACCCGCAGACGTGGTGCAGCATCGGAACCCGCTCACCGCCAGGGAATACATGAACCGAAAGTCGAGGCAGCATGGGTTCTTTCTCTACCAGTCCAACATGTATTGAACTATACCTTTTCTTTCTCAACAGTCAAGACATACGAAATAGAAAAAGGCCCTGCATACACAGAGCCTTGGCTAATCTTTATTCAACCTTCAAAAAGAAGTGTTGTCTAGAACGGAATATCATCATCAAAATCCTCCGCCGGCGCCGGCGGCATCTCACTCTTCCGCGAACTCCCCGCACTGCTGCCGCCGCCACTCGGCCGGGACTGGTCTTCCTCATCGAAGCTGGCCGCAC
>JAKBXD010000166.1:3667-4634 GCA_021840785.1 Pseudomonadota bacterium | reverse complement strand
CAGGCCCGGTACAGCCATGCAACGCCGACACGCTGTCCCGTCCGCAATCCCGATACATCACTTCCCAAAGCGACGATCCGTCCCACGACCTCATGGCCCGGCACAATCCCGATCCGACATTCGGGAAGGTCGCCCTCCACGACATGGAGATCGGTACGGCATACCCCGCAGGCTTCCACCCGGACCAGGACTTCGCCATGTCCGGGTTCCGGGACGGCAACCTCCTCCATCCTGAGGGAATCAGGACCGAGAGGACCCACCCGCGCCACCACAAGTCTCTTCATCCTCCACCTCCCGCGGCATGTTTCACGGACTCTCCTCAGGCGGTTTTGCAGGAACCTTCGGTCGGCCGGTTTTTCAGGACCCGGCGCAAGATCCGCTCGAGCAGGCACCAGCGGGTCAGCGACGACTGAAGGAGGTTCGCCCCCACAAAGGCGGTGAGCCACAGCCAGTTCGGGGATTCGTAGTGGGCCAGAAGAAGGCTGACCAGAATGAAGGTTCCAGCAAATCCGCGGACCATACGTTCGATACTCATGATGTCTTTTCTCCTTGACTGAAAGGTGATGGTTTCATGATACCTCCAAAGAGGCCTCTTCCGTTCCACCGGACTTCCGGTTCCAGGACGGACCTTCGATGCGCTCGATCAGGAGCGGAACGACAAACAAGGTCAACAATGTCGAAACGATCGAGCCGGACAGGAGCGAAATGGCCATGCCCCGGAAAATCGGGTCGTCCAGAATGACGAAGGAGCCGACGACCAGCGCGAGGGCGGTCAAAATGATCGGACGCGTGCGAACGGCACCCGTCTCCAGGATCGCCTGGTGGACGGGAACGCCTTCCGACCGTTTGACATGAAGAAAGTCCACCAGAAGGATGGAGTTTCGCACCATAATCCCACCGAGAGCGATAAATCCGATCATGGACGTCGCGGTAAAGTTCGACCTGAGAAGGATATGGCCGGGAATGA
>JAKBXD010000166.1:0-3657 GCA_021840785.1 Pseudomonadota bacterium | reverse complement strand
TCAGCGCCAGAGGAATCGGGCTCATGATGATCAGGGGCGTGACGAAACTTTCGAACTCGGCAACGACCAGAAGATAGATCAGGATAATCGCCGCGCCGAACGCCAGCCCCATATCCCGAAACGTCACATAGGTCACATGCCACTCCCCGCTCCAGCGGATGGACAGGTTTTTCTGGGAAAAAGGGTATCCCGCAAAATAGGAGACAACCGTCCGGCCCTCCTTCCGGCTCTGTTCTGAAATCTGTCTGGAGAGGTCTACCGCTTCGTAGACCGGGCTCCTGTCCGATCCGATCGTGTTCCCCACCACGTACACAACCGACCGCAGATTTTTGCGGTAAAGGGTTTCTCCAGCCCGTGTCTGCTCGACATGAACCAGGCTGCTGACCGGAACCAGAACCCCATCCTTTCCGCGCACCAGGATCGTGTTCAGGTTATGAATACTGGATCGGAGGGCGCGGGGATACTCGACTAGGATCGGCACATACCCCTTACCGGTGGAGGTGTGCAGCACCCCCGTCATCTCGTGCAGGCCGATCGACAGGGCCCGGGCTATTTCGGACGTCGAGACACCCGACAGCGCGGCCTTTTCCTGATCCACGCGGATCTGGTACAGGGTTTGGGGATCTTCGAGCGAACTGTCCACATCCACGACTCCGGGCATGTTCCGGAAAACGGCTTCAACCTTCCGGGCTTCGGCATCGATCTGCTCCCGGTTTTCTCCATAAATCTCGGCGGTAATCGGCGAGAACACCGGGGGTCCCGGAGGGACCTCAACGACTTTGATCCGGGCTGAAAGCCGGCGGGCGACAGGCTGCAGCGACCGGTCGATCTGTTCCGCGATCCGGTGGCTTTCCACCGACCGGCGAGACTTGGGAAGGAGATTGACATGCACTTCCGCCACCTTTTTCCCTTCCCGCAAATAGTAGTGCCGGACAAGACCGTTGAAATCGAACGGAGCGGCCGTTCCGACATATACCTGATCCATCCGGACCCAGGGGTTTTTCCGGACCACCTGTTCAATCTCCCGCGCCGCGCTGGCGGTTCCTTCCAGCGTCGTCCCGGAAGGCATGTCGATCACCACGTCGATCTCGCTCTTGTTGTCGAACGGCAACATTTTGAGAAGCAGGGTCCGTTCGTAGAAAAATCCCATGACACCCACCGTCAGAAGAACGACCGTCCCCAGAAAAACATTCTGCCGAAGACGGGATTGCAGCAGCGGCTTCATCAGAACATGGTAAAAATGGCGGGACCACGCGTCCATGCGGGCGCTGACGGGATTATGATGTCCTCCCGGACGGATCAGGCGGATGGCGAGGTAGGGGGTGACGATCAGCGCCACCAGGAGGGATCCCATCATGGCCATGGAGGCGTTCACCGGAATCGGGCGCATGTAGGGACCCATCAATCCGCTGACAAACGCCATGGGCAAAAGGGCCGCGATCACCGTGAACGTGGCCAGGATCGTCGGATTGCCGACTTCGTTGACGGCCACAATCGCCCTGTCGGTCAGGGTCTCCCTGTCGTTTTTTCCGAAGGTCAGATGAAAATGCCGATAGATGTTTTCCACCACCACGATCCCGTCATCGACCAGGATTCCGATGGAAAAGATCAGGGCGAAGAGCGTGACCCGGTTGACCGTATAACCGATCATCATGGAAAAGAAAAGGGTGAGCGCCAGCGTGACCGGGATGGCCACCGCCACAACGCCCGTTTCCCTGACGCCCAGCGCCACACCGATCAGAAAGATGACCGACAGGGTCGCGACCAGAAGGTGTTTCAGGAGGTCGTTGGCCTTTTCGTTGGCCGTATGCCCGTAGTTGCGGGTCACCGACCACCGGACGTCCTTCGGCAAGAGGGTCTTTCCGAGTTCATCCATTTTCCGGATCATGCGGCGGGAGATCGTCACCGCATTCACGCCCTTCTTTTTGGCGACAGCGATGGTCACGGCGGTATATCGGCCCGGATCCGGTTCAGAACGTCCGCGGCTCATCCAGACGTAGTTTGTTACCGGCCCCGGCCCGTCGGTCACACGTGCCACCTCGGACAGGTGGATATCCTTTCTTCCGGCAACACCGACGACCAGATTCTTCACCTGCCCCACCCTCTCAAGCCCTCCCCTGAGAGTGACACGGAACGACTCATTGCTCCTGTCGAAGCTGCCGAGAGACAGGCTGGCGTTGGATGAGCGCAGCGCATGCTCGACGTCCAGGACCGTCAGGCGATGCGCCCGAAGCGCGGAGGGGTCCAGCAGAATCCTGACCGTCCGTTCCCTCCCGCCGATCACCAGCACATCGCTGGTTCCCGGAAGACGCTTGAAACTGGAGGCGATGCGCCGGGCCAGGCGGCGGAGGTGATAATCCGACTGGGTGGCGGAATAAATCGTCACCGCCAGAACCGGAACATTGTTGATATCCTTCGACCGGACGATGACGGGCCCGACCCCGGCCGGAAGATAGGCCCGGCTTTTCATCACCTCCGCGTAGACCTTGACGAGGCTCGGTTCCATGGACTCACCCACATGAAAACGGACCGTCACAATTGCAGAACCCCTCCGGGAGGCGGAGTAAACGCTCTTGACCCCCTTGATCCGGCTCAGGTGGCGCTCGAGCGGGGCAGTGGCGGTGCGTTCCATTTCTTTGGGCGAAGCCCCGGGATAACGGAGGAACAGGTCGATCACCGGGACCTTGATCTGGGGATCCTCTTCCCGTGGCGTTCCCATAATGGCCAGCGCACCGGCAAGAAGAGAAACGATCACAAAGATGGGGGTCAGCCTCGAATGGATGAAACGCTTCGCGATCTTGCCCGAAAGCCCCAGCCGGAAAGCTTCGGGGCCATTGCCGTTTCCGGCGGTCTCCGGCGTCGTTCTCATGATGCGATTTCCGGGGTGACGACCGCTCCGTTTTCCAGACGGGATCCCGGATGGACCACGACAGTTTCCCCTTCCGAAAGTCCGGACAGGATTTCAACTTTCCCGTCCCGGACTTCTCCCGTCCGGACATACTGGAGGTAAGCCCGGTTGTTTTCCACCACAAAGACCTCCTTCAGGCCGTCCTTGTCCAGGACGGCCGTCGGTGGAAGCAGGAATCGGGTTTCTTTCCCCACCGGGACAAACAGCGTACCGAACTCTCCCGGGCGCAATTTCCGGGCGTCAGACGGCGCAACATCCGCCCGGATGCGCACCGTATGCGTCACAGGATCTGTCCCGGCGGCGATCTCACGGATGATGACCGGAAAAAACACCGGAGGGTTCCCGGCTTTGAAGCTGACCTTCTCCCCCTGCCGGATCTCCCGGGTCCAGAGGGATGGCACATGGGCTTCCACACGCAATCTGCCAGGTTCAATCACCTCGACCAGGGGAGTTCCCGGAGCCACCGTGTCCCCTTCCCGGACGAATTTTCCGGAAATCATTCCGGAAAACGGCGAACGGATGGCACTCCAGCCCAGCACGGAATGCGCCCGCTGATCCTCGGCCCGGGCGACGTCCAGATTTTTCCGGGCCCGATCCCATTCGGCGCGGGTGGCGCTCGCGCTTCTGAACAGCGCGTCAATCCGGGAATAGTTTTTTTCGGCTTCCAGGAGTGTGGCGTCCGCCGCGCGGACAGCGGCGCCCTGGGACTCCCCGGAAAGACGGATCAGGAGGTCCCCCTTCCGGACACG
>JAKBXD010000165.1 GCA_021840785.1 Pseudomonadota bacterium | reverse complement strand
GTGCCGCTCGTCCAGGGAAGGCTGGAATGCGAAATCGAACTGATCCAACGTCTTGTGAAACGGGAGGTGCGCCATTGGGGTGTGGGAGACCACGTACCGGGTTTGGCGCGCCGTTGCTTCCGCTTGGAGTATATCCGCCAGATACTGGGAATACGTCCAGTGTTCGGCTGCGGCTTGTTGGGCCCGGGACGCAGCGAGGCGGGCGATCTCCGGCAGTTTGAGCCGTTCACAGAGGACCGCCACGTCATCGAATGGATCGGGTGCTGTGGTCCGAGAGACGGTCATGACGGCATCACCTCCGCATATTGATCCAGGGATCGGGTGGTCGGTTCGACCAGATCTGGTACGTGGAGATCCCGCCGCCGTGGCGTGGGGACTCCGGGTACTCGATGGGGTGGTGGCGTCGTGTGATACTGCAGGGTCCCGACTTCTTGGTGCGGTGCCGTCGGCACCGCATAGTGGGCCCACAGGCGTTCCCCCTGGCGCATGAGGATCTGGTCTTCGGGTTGGCGAAACACTTGGACCGGGTGTCCTGCGGCCTCCCACGGCACGGCAAAGCGATGGCCTTGCCAGTGCACGAAGGCATCCGCCGTCACCTTACGCTCAAACGGCTCGCCAAAGATCCAGAGGTGCGTGGGATCATAGGGCGTTGACGCGGCGTAGTCATCGGCCCACCGATCACAGGGTCGGGCATGGGTCGTGCCATGCACGCGGTGGTCTCGCTGTTCGGCCCACTGCAAAACACGGGTGTTCCATTCCGCGAGGGTCATCGCATCCGGGACGCGGGGCCAAAAATTTTGCCGCACATATTTGACCGCCCTCTCGACTTTGCCTTTGGACACCCCCGTGTAATGCACCGGAATCGGCTATCAGCGAGGGAAGTTTTCGCGTGACTCACCCCTTCCATCCACTCTTCGGACAAGAGTGGACTGGGGTCACCATGAAATACGCGTGGGGAGAACCCCGGGTGTATTACTTTGATGCGGAGAGACGCATGCGCGCGATTCCGCGCGCATGGACCAGTTTGGAGCCGATTGATCCCTGGTTGCAGCTGGCGGCGGGACGGTCGCTCTTGCGCCTCGTCGATTGTCTGGCCTTGGTGTCATGGGTCGAGCATCTTACCGTCAGAGACGTGCACAGATCCGATGAGGTGTAACGTGAATTTTGTGATCGTGTCATGCTAATTATGTGATCGTCATGCAGCGTGTCGTCTTATATGTCAGTCATTATGTCGACAATGATATCGACAGAGTTCCGGTGAAGTCATATAATTAGGCTGACATCTTAGGAAGATTTTCAAGGAGTGAAGTCGGAGCATGAATGGAACACAGAAGAAGGCAGGGGCATTGCGCGAGAATCACACGTGGAATCGGCGAGCCGAGGCCGTGCGTGACCCGTTATTTCAGGATCATCCGGAATTCTTCGACGCGCGAGACCTGGTGCAAGTCAAATACGAGATGTTGCGACGCGTCCATCACGACGGGCACACCGTGACACAAGCCAGTGCAGCCTTCGGGTTGTCACGTCAGGCCTTTTATCAGACCCAAGCAGCCTGGGAGGCAGAGGGGATCACGGGATTGGTTCCGGAACGTTCGGGACCACGCAGTGCCCACAAACTCTCGGATGTCATACTCAGCGCCGCGTACGCGGCGCATCAAGCCCATCCCGCCTGGAGTTATGCGGACCTGACGCGCTGGGTAGCCCAAGAGTTTACCATTACCGTGCATCCGCGTAGCCTCGCCCGGGCTTTAAGGGACCGAAACAGATCGTAGCCCCCACTGCAGGGGCGAGTGGGGGCCAATTCGGTCAGACGGAGTCCCTGGCCTATGAAGCACTACGGCAGGCATTTGTGCAGGGACAATGCCATTCGGCGACGGCGATGCAACAATACGAGCAATTGCGTGATCGCGGATTATGGGCTTGGCTCCGGCGACAGGAGAGGCCCCGTGCAGAGGAGTCTCTCCGGCCGGGGCCGCAGAAGACCCCGGACGAGTTAGTCCGGGTGCTGGGGCAAATGATGCAGGCCCAGGCACGGGCGATGTCACACATGTAATACAACACATACCACTAGGGAAAGAAGGGACACCCATGACTCGATTAGCTGAACCTCGCAGTTTTCGCCTCGACACCCGCACGGCGGCCGATTTAACCTATCTGGCTCTCCTACGACACCAGAGTGAGGGCGCCATGGTGCGGGAACTCATTCAACAAAAGGCACAGGAAGTGTGGGCGATCGCCGTGGCGCGATCGCCCGCCTTAGCCCAGGATGCCACGCTCATCCACAACGGCGGCACGATTTTAAGCCGTGAAGAACAAGACGCCTGGCACACGCTCGACTCCCGCGTCACGGGCGCTACGGATGCCATGGCAACTCCGGGGGAACGCCGATGAAGGCCCGCGTCGGAAAGATTACCGCCAGCCACTTACGGCGCCAAGCCCTCATTTATATCCGCCAATCGACGTTGCGCCAAGTGTTGGAGAATACCGAAAGTACCGAGCGGCAGTATGCTCTGCGCCAACGTGCGGCGGATCTGGGCTGGGTTGCAGACCAAATCCGAGTGATTGATCAGGACTTGGGGCATTCGGGGGCATCGGCCTCCGATCGTGCGGGGTTTCAAGAATTGGTGGTGGAGGTAAGCCTCGGCCATGTCGGATTGGTGATGGGTCTGGAAGTGTCGCGATTGGCGCGCAATTCGGCGGACTGGCACCCACTGTTAGAGCTTTGTGCGCTGACAGATACCCTCATTTGCGATGAGGATGGACTCTATGATCCGCACGACTTCAACGACCGACTCGTCCTCGGACTGAAGGGAACCATGAGCGAAGCGGAACTCCATGTTCTGAAGAGCCGCCTCCAAGGCGGCATTGAGAGTAAAGCCCGACGGGGGGAACTGAAAGCCCCCCTCCCCGTCGGGTTTGTGTAGACGTCGGACAATGGCGTCGTGCTGGACCCGGATGCGGCGGTCCAACAGGCCATACACCTGCTATTCGACACCTTTGCCCGCACGGGGAGTGCCTGGAAAACGGTCCAATTTTTTACCACGCACGCGATCCCCTTTCCTCGACGCGTCCATAACGGCCCGCACCGCGGAGAGCTCGTCTGGGGCCCCTTGGTCCATGGTCGCGTTCGCCAAATCCTGCATAATCCGCGCTACGCCGGGGCTTTTTGTTTTGGACGGACCCATACCCGGTACACGGGCGACCATAAATCCCACGTCGAATGGCTCCCGCCATCCGAATGGATGGCCCTCGTTCACAATGCCCATCCCGGTTATATCACCTGGGACCACTTTGAAGACATCCAGCGGCGCTTACGGGATAATGCTAAGACATACGATACCGCGAACAGTGCCCATTCGCCGAGGGAAGGACTCGCCTTAATCCAGGGGTTAGTCCTCTGCGGCCGTTGCGGTCGCCGGATGACCGTGCGTTACCATGAGCGTCAATGGGGCCTGGTCCCGGATTACGTGTGCCAATATGAGGGGATTGCCGAGGGACAGGCGATCTGCCAGAGCGTCCCGGGACAAGCCATTGATGCCACGATTGGCGAATTAGTGGTCACCATCATTTCTCCGACCGTGTTGCAACAAACGCTGGCCGTACAAGAGGAATATCGGCAACAAATGCGTGCAGTGGAGCGGTTGCGCCAACAAGAAATCGACCGTGCTCGCTATGAGGTGCATGCCGCTCACCGGCGTTATCTCTTGGTCGATCCCGCGAATCGCCTGGTCGCCCAGAGCCTCGAAACCGATTGGAACACCAAACTCCAAATCCTCGCGGATTTAGAAGCCACGGCCGACCGGCACCACCAAGAAGAACCGACGTTAACCCCGTCGCAAGAGGCCGCGATCGCAGCCTTGGCCACCGACGTCCCCCGGCTCTGGGCCGATTTAGCCACGCCGCAACGGGAACGTAAGCGATTGGTTCGTCTGGTCATTGCAGACGTCACCCTCACCCGGGAAACTGAGCACATTCTCATCCAAGTCCGATTGCACAGCGGTCATACCCAAACGTTTCGGATTCCTCGACCGCTGACGATTGGAGAGCGCCGCCGCACGGCGGCGAGCATTGTGCAGCAGATTGACGATCTCCTCAACGAGGGCCCCGAAAATTATGTGGCCCGTGTTCTCAATGAACGCGGCGTGCGTCCCGTCGATGGCCCGTGCTTCACGAAAGATAGCGTGCGGCATTTACGGGAGGCCCATCACTTGAAGAGTCGACGTCAACGATTGCGTGTCCAAGGGTGGTTGACGCAAAATGAAGTGGCAGCAGCATTGCATTGCGGAATCGCCACCGTGAAGGCGTGGCGACGACAAGGTGTACTGCATGCGGAAGCCTATAACGATCACCCGGAATACCTCTATGCCCCGCTAACGTATCCGATTCCGAATAAAGGTCAATGGAAACGAGGATGGACAGCCACCCCCGAAGTTATGCCGCAGACAGAGAAAGAGGTGTAGTATGGATCAATCGCCTTTGTTTTGGCCCGGTAAGGGCGGGCGGCCTTCGGGCGAAAGCCATGAAACGCCGCGAATGCGGCAAATCGGGGATTCCACACCATGGCGCCATCAGGCGGATGCTCCACGACCATCGGCTTCATATTGTCCGATAGAATAGTGGCGGGGACGCACCCCAA
>JAKBXD010000009.1 GCA_021840785.1 Pseudomonadota bacterium | reverse complement strand
CTGGGTCACAGCCTGATGACCCAATTCGAGGGTCTGGAATTTCGCGCGGTGACTTTGCCATTTGTCTCGACCGTTGACAAGGCCGAGGAGGTGGTGCGCCACGGCAAAGTTGTTCTGATGCAACTGCTTTCGCGAAGGCCCGGTAGTCAAACCGCTGCGGATGCGGCCCCGGTCCCCGTCGAAGTGCCAATCGATGAGGTAATGGCAACGGTTCTCGGTGACCCAGTGGCCGCGGTTGATCTCGAGCAGGCGCTGAGGGCTGGCTTCAGTGGCGGGACTGCTGGTGATGCCGTAGGCGAGTTCGCAGGAGCGTTCCCTCGTTTTCTTCTTCAGCGCCCGCCGCTCGATGAGGAAGGCCTGGGGGAACTCAGGGAAGTCGAGGTAGGCGTTGAGTGCGGTTGGAGCGGATTTCGATGCGACCGTGACTGCACGCGGTTTCGCTGAAGGGCGCCGGCGCGGGGCGGTTTTGGAAGTAGGGCTTGAGGTCAGCGAGGAGCGCGGCTCGAATGGCTTTGACGCTGAAGTGGTATTGGGCCTAGCGGGTGCGCAACCAGGTGGCGATAGCGCGTTGGGTCAGCAGCGCCTCGGCGCTGGTCCTTGCCGTTGAGGTCCAGGGGCGAGTAGCTGGATAGCGACTTTGAGTTCACTGGTTTATTCCAGGGTATCCGGATCGCCTGCTACGGGAGGGTGCCGACGTTTTTGGGTGTAGCAGGTGCCGCTGTCATGAGCGCTCACGCTCACGATGTGCCTGCGGGCGCCGTACGCGTCGATCGCGTTGCACATCGTGTTGCCAGCGAAGGCGAGGCTTAAGTCCTGCGGAGCGAACTGCCCGCTCGAGTGCAGCAGGGCGCGGTCGATGAACTCGGGATCAACGCGCATCAGCACGTCGCGGATGATCGAGTAGCTCGGCACCAGGTATTGCCCGCGCCCCCCCCCCGATATCGCAACCCAGCGCCGTGCACTCTGGGAAAGATGCTCGGCTCACTCGGCGCTATCCTGATAGCCGCGCGCCCCGCAGAGTGACGCGACGGCTGCGCTCGCCAGCGCTAGCGAGACCCGATGGCGCCGTCGCTGGTCGGGGCGTGGATCGGGGATGTGCTCGAAGAACGCAGGCGAGGCCTGCAGTTGCGAGGTGGTGAGTCTCAGTCTGGGTCCTTCCCGCACATACGGGGGCGGCGGTTGGGGTGGCACAACAGGGTGCGCGCCTTGCCGCGGAGGCCGCGCAGGAAGGCATTCTTCGGGTTCTTTGGGGTGTCGGTGTACCTGACACGGCGGCGCCGGTAGCCGCGGGTGGCCCCGAAGTACAGCCAGTTGGAGGATTGATAGAGCGTGGCGCGGTGACGTTGCAGGTCAACGAAAGTCTCGAGCAAGACGCGCCGGTGGCCGAACGCCTCCAGCCAATCCCGAGGGAGGCGCCGCTCGCACAAGGCTCAGATTTAAGATACGCGAGGCTGGGTTCGGGCGGTTCCAGGCGGGCAGAACGCAATATCGGCTGTTATTTGGCCAGCAGTTGCAGCCGCGTGTACTGCTGCCGATAGCTCCAGCCGATCCACCGGCCGCGCCGCGCGCATTCCAAGGCTAGCGCCGAGAACCAAAGTAATGCGACACACTCCGCTCACGACCTTGCAACGGACCACAGCGTCTCGCCAATCATCCCCAGCACTCTCAGCATGGTGATGCGCCTGCGTTCGCCTCTGGAAACGACCCTCTTCGGCGCGCTGTACCCGACGCGGGTCCGTAGCTTGACTCACGGCCAGAGGTTGTGCTAGCGTTCATCAGCGGTACAGTGTTCCGAATATAAACGCTCCGACCGAGCGACGTTGTTTTGGGGGAGGGGAGTATGAGAGACCAATTCGCAAAATCGCAACTTCGTCGGGTCTTTCTTGCCGCACTCGCGTGGTGTTCCGGGGCAACGTTGGCTTGCGCGGTAGGCGCGACGACGCCCAAGTCGCTTCAGCCACACGGACAGCAAAGCTATAGTGGTCCACAACCGGGTATCAGCAAGTCCTCGGCATCATCCACGAAACATCCCGCCACTCGTCTGCAGGCCATTGTTGTGACCGGTTACGCTCGCAGTGTGGCAACTGCGATCGCCACGAAATACAAAGCTATAAACATTGTGGACGTAATCTCTGCAGAGGGAATTGGACACTTCCCCGATTCGAACTTGGCTGAGGCCCTGCAGCGTGTAACGGGCGTTCAAATCACGAGAAACCAGGGACAAGGCCAGTACGTGAGTGTCGAAGGCCTCTCTCCCGATTTCACGAATACCCTGTTCAACGGACGGCAGCTACCAACCGCTTCAGGGACACGCGCGTTCGACTACCGGGTCCTGCCGTCAAGCTTCGCGGAACAGATTGAGGTATACAAATCCCCAACCGCTAACCTGCCAGCGGCCGGCTTAGCGGCGACGATCAATATCGAAACATTGCATCCGTTAACCTATGGCAAAGAGCGCGGTGTACTCACGGTCCAAGGTATCTACGACCAACAGGCGCGCCAGGGATTGACCCCGAACATACAAGCGCTGTACACCAATACATTCTTTCATCATCGCCTCGGATGGATGATCGCAGCCAACCTCTACGAGCGTAACGTTGATGACCAAAGCGTGAGCACCGACGGGGTACTCCCCGATCCGACTTACACCGGACCTGGTACCCATTATCGGATTTTCGGACTGCACACTCAAGATCAGCAGGGATTCGATAGGCGCCTGAGCGTCGAGAGCATGCTGCAGTTTAAGGTAAATCGTCATTTTGAACTTGGTTTCGACACCCTGGATTCAGAGTTCGACAACTCCTACAACTACTACCAAGGCAACAACTGGTATCCGGGAGCATTTGCGCTTGGGCCCGAGACCACCGTTAGCGATACCGTTTCGCCAGCCGGTGTGGAAACTGCGTGGCAGGGTACGAACGTCTTTTCGTGGTTACAGGCCAATCGCTTCCAATATAAACAGTACATGACATCGAGCGCGCTGAACGCGAAACTCCTTTTGGGACAATGGACGGTCAAGGTTCAAGGATCGTATGGACAAGCGCGCCAAGAGACGACCAACATGTATGTGAGCTGGGCGACGAAGGCCCCAGGGGCGAGCTTGTATTACAATGCCAACCAGGATCCCGGCGGGCCTGTCAGTTTCGGATTCTTTAACGGATATAACCCTGAAAACCAGAATAATTTCTACTTCTTTGGGCAACAGGGTGAGTACAAGGCGCCGACAACAGATCAGCTCTGGGATTTCAGCGCAGATGCATCGCGCAACTTACACCGCGACTGGTTGAGCAGCTTCCAAACCGGGATAAACTATAAAGACCAGATCTTCGGAAACAGGCCAAATGGCATAGCCGACACAACTGCCGGCTTTCCGGCAAATATGTCGCCATACCTCATGATTGACAACAATCCGACGTTCTTTTCGTCGTACGGTGGTCAGGCGCAGTTTCCGCGAAGTTTCCTCACCGTAAACCTGAACAAATTCTATGGAGCGTTTCCACTCGCGCAGTTCGCCGCGGCAAATCCACCGGTGCAAAATCTGACACAGACTACGCGCGTCGAGGAGCGAGAGGCCGCCGCGTACGCACAGCTGCTGTTTGGCACACCGGACAAGAAATTGACTGGTAACATTGGGTTGCGTCTCGTCCACACCGAGGTTCTTTCCAGTGGGTTCGTACCGGCCCCTGGAGCAACACTAATTTACGGGTTTGCCGGTGGCACGAATAACATCACCTATAGCTCCCAGGGCATATTTGCGCGGTCCCATTCCAATACCAATGTACTACCGGACGTGAATGTCACTTATAAAATAACAAACGATTTGCTGGCCCGTTTCGCCGCAGCGCAACTGATGGAGCAGCCGGACATCAACCTCCTTGGACAGTCGAGCAGTCCAAATGCGTCGGCGGGACCGCCGCCAGCAGGTTCCGGTATACAGTGGATTGGTACCCTCTCTCAGGGAAATCCGAACCTGAAACCATATCGGTCCACGCAGTTCGACGTTTCGCTGGAGTGGTATTTCGCTCCGAGGAGCATCCTGGCGGCGATGTTCTTCGACAAACACGTGATGGATCTTGTCGAGACGACCTATTCCCACCAGACGGCAAACGTGACAGTAGGAGTGAATAATCCCGGCGGTACCTCCTACAGCACCGGTACTGTTCTCCCGATCAACTTCACCGTGGGACAACCCACGAATGCGCAAAGCACGAACCTCAGGGGCGTGGAGATTGCGTGGGAGCAGCCATTTTCCTTTCTGCCGGGATTCCTGCGATATCTCGGAGCGCAGGCCAACTACACACACATTTGGACGCAAAATGTCGTGCTGAACCAGGGGCAACCGGCCGAGCCCGTCACCGGGATATCCGCTAACACATACAACGCAGGAATGTATTACGACACAGGCCGCTTCGGGATTCACGCAAATTACACTTATACTGGCAAGTGGATATCCGATCCCATAAGTTTCTTCGGAGATGGCTTGTACGTGAACGGATACGGACAATTGGACGTCGGTGGTGAGTACCATGTAACTAAGTGGTTAACGATCAATGCGTCGGTGATAAATGCCACGCAATCGGCGTCCACGATGGTCGATCGCTACGGGATGTTGCGCCTGTATGACCTGCCTGGCCGGCGTTTTTTCATGGGATTTACGACGAAGTTCTAGTGTCCGTGAGAGCGCATTCGTAACTGGGCCGCCTTTCCTGCGACTGAATGGTCGGCAAATGCATCGCGCACACTGCGGGGCACGCACATAGAGTCGTGCGAAGGTCGGCCGGTGGAGTGGGACGCGGAAGCACGTGAGGCCGGGGAAGTTTCTGGTGCCGACGGGCTGTGTGGATGGAAAGGCGGCCGAAGGACAGAGGAGCAGCGGCTGACGGATGGTCCGCGAAGCGACAGGCGGTGCTCGTTGATCCAGGGATAGGCGGTAGCACGAAGAGTAGGGAAGAACCGTGTGCCAGAGAAGATCGGTCGACAGACAGATGAACGGATCGTCGGGCCGTGATGTTGTCGAAGACAAACGAGGACGGATATGGTTACGCGTAGAGACGTCATACAGGCAGTGGCGGCAGGCGCTGTGGTGGGCAAGCTGATTCCCGGAGCAGAAGCGCGCGAACTGCGGCGCGGCACCGGGGAAACATGTCGTGCGGAGGTGGGCCGCGAAGGACCTCTGGTGGCGACGCCCGATACATCGCTACGACGTTGGAGGGGCGCGCGATACGGTGCGTTTCTGCATTGGGGCCCCGTGACAGTCGCCGGTAAGGAGATCAGCTGGAGCAGGGAAACGGAGATTCCGTACCAAGTGTACGATAACCTCTATAAGAGATTCGATCCAGTGGAGTTCGATGCGCAGGCATGGATAAGGATGATTAAGGACAATGGGTTTCGCTACGCCGTCTTTGTCACCAAACATCACGACGGATTTGCGATGTGGAACACGAAGACGACGACGCATAGCATCATGCACACGCCGTTTCATCGGGATGTCCTTGGGGAAATCGCAGCGGCATGCAAGGAGCAGGCGTTTCCCCTGTGTCTGTACTATTCGATTGCGGATCTGTACCAACCGGACTGCATCGGTTCCAGGCATGCGAATGGGGTGTATCTAGGCCCACCGGGGTACAAGCTTCCGCCAAGTGAGAAACCGAGTTTTGACCGATATGTACGGTACATGAAGGCGCAGTTGGCGGAGTTATCGGAGAACTACGGTCCGATCCTCGCGTGGTGGTTCGACGGCGGCTGGATGAAGGATTGGACCTACGAGCGAGGCGTGGATCTCCTGAACTACATGCGCTCAATGCAGCCGGAGACACTCACGGACCAGCGTGTCGGATGTGCGTACAACGGAACGGTGTACATGCCCACGTGGTTTCCGAGGGATGTGAATTACGTTGGGGATTTTGCGGTCTTAGAAGTAGATCTCCCTAGGTTCAATCGCCGAATCCCTTGGGAATATACGACGCCGGCAAACGGGCGTAGCTACGCCTGGACGCCGGGACCGTACGGTAAGCCGACAGAATGGTTGTCGAATCTGGTGAAGTCGGCCTGCGGTGATGGCAATTACTTGCTGGGCTTGGAGCCGCCAAAGTCCGGACGATTCGACCCGGCATTGGTTGACAAACTGAGAGAGACTAAGCCGTGGCTCGAGCACTATGGCGAGAGTGTCTTTGATACTCGTGGCGGACCGTATAAGCGCACAAACGTGTACGGTACAACATGCAAAGGGAATCGCATATATCTGCATATCTATGATCGCACACTTACACACCTTTCGCTGCCTGGATTGCCGCTGACGATCACGCGGTCGTACATGCTAAACGGAGGAGAGGCGCGCGTGACACAGGAACAAGACGGCATAGATGTTGACGTGAGTAGTAATGCGATGGAGCTTCCGTCCACTATCGTTGTCATGGAAGTCGATGGAGCGGCTGAAGACATTGCACCTATAGAGGAAATGCCGGTCAATCGAAAAGTGCGTGTCCTGTCGTCCAATAGACGCTCTGAGTTTAATGCGAACGTGTGCGATGGCGATCGCTGCACGTACTGGAAGGCAGATTCGAAGGAAGGACCGATCTGGCTGGAATTCGACTTGGGTAGCACGAAGAGCATCAGTAGAGCGATATTGATCGAAGGGTGGTATCAGGGAGAGTACGCGAATATCCATCACGTAGAGATGCTCGTGAAAACGAATGGGCAATGGAAGAGTGTCGCAGACATTCAAACGTGGGGCGCGGGCACGCCCCAAGAGAGTGCATTCAATAACTGGCCGATGTCGGTATTCCACCAGGAAATTCGGTTCCCGCCCGTAAGCACGCGGTATGTGTGGGTGAAGATTAAGCGGGTAACGGCGGCGCCGGTGATTCATGAGTTTGACATTTATGCACGGTAGTACGACCTGCCTCATGCGACGAAGGTATGGATCAAAGCATGCACGTGAGCGGAGTCGCCGTCGGTGTGAAGCGTGCGATCAGCGACCGGACGCATGGCATTAGGAGGCTCGTTCGCTGTCACCGGTGCCCCGGATCGCGGGGACGCCTTTGTGCGTCTTATCAGCAGGGTTTCCGCGCTGGACGGGGGTTTCTCTGCGTATGAGACGGTTGTGAGTGCGGCAACCGACCGACTGGACAAAGCGCACGTTAGTGCGACTGACCTCGTCGAGGGGTGGCACGTGAGCTTCGGCCGTGTCGGCTGCGCGGGGGGTGTATTTCGGGCCAGGCGGCTGAGTGAGCGACGCGGACCGGAGGACGTATTGGTTCTGTCGGGCGTATCGCTGACGGTTGCAGCGTTGGCGTGTGCTGCGGCGCTGCCGATAGCGGGGCTGTGTGCGGTGCGCATCTTGGACGGGATGAGGATCGAGGTCGGGATGGCATTAGTTGTGTCGCGAGGCAACATCTCAAAGACTGCGCCTCCGGCGTGCGGGGACCGCGGGGTATCGCTGTTTCAGGTGACCATCGCCATCGGAGTCGCGGCAGAAATGGGCTTCGCGTTGAGACTGCAGGATGCGCCCGTGGCGATGGCGCGTGCCGAAACCGGTGGGCTTGAGCCACTGTGGCTCGTGCGCCAGATGTGGCGCGGGGTGTTCGTGCCGCAGGCAGTTCCGGCGGGGCTATTGTTGCTGATACCCGGACTTCCTGTAGAGGGACCTGCAGGGATGTGGTGGATCTGTAACGGTGTCGTACCGGCCAGCGTGAGCGAAAAGAGCATGGAACGTGCGCAGCGGTGGGGCGGACAGCGCAGAGTTCCTCGCGTCCACGTGGGTTCACAGTTGCGCGCTGCACTTGCGCGACCGTTGGACGCTGGGCGTTCAGGCCCGGGCCGTCGGCCGGCAGGGGCTGTGGATTACGAGAACAATCATGCCACGTTCCCCGCAATACCAACGACGTATTGCCTCGAAGAGTCAATCGGGGTCCTGAATGGAACCCCATTATCTGCCGTCTTACCCATGGTGTCCGGGAGCTCTCGCTTGCTCGTGAGTTGGGTGCAGTTGAGGAAGGCGTGTGGGACGCTGATGAGCTTGAGGGGAACTCCACAGGAGGCAGAAACGGGTCTGCGGAAGAGTCAGCGGTCCGTTGAAGTGGAAGCCACGCCCGGGCCCACCGGTCGGCGCGCCCCGGGACAGGCATGTCGTCATAAGTCTCGCGTGACCGGGAGTCAATCGCGTTGCAGGTCCCCGTTATCCTCCTTGTCCGGTGGTCGGAAGCGCACACCGAGTCACGCGCGTCAGTTGGCGCGAGCGTCCCGCTGCGTGATGACGTCAACGGTTCCGCCCTACGGAGTCCCGTGCCTACCGTGCGCTCCTCGGGCGGCCGAGTGCTGCGGACCACCGCAGGACTCTTGGGTCGCATTAGCTGCAGGCACATATTTGCCCATCTCGCTGATCGACAGAAGACAACGGAGGACGTTGCCGCGGACCGTCGTCGCTGGGGAGTGCGCAGATCTGGCGCGTGCGCGTCGGCGGACCGACGTCGTGACAAGGCAGCTCTTCCGAGTCGTGCGCAGCGACTGCGGGGTTCGACCATATGGCGGTGTTTGGGGTACTGGAATCCATCGTGATGGCGCCCGTGTGGCCGGAGGCAACGGTAAGCACGCGCAAACCGGCGTCCTGGCTCTGGGGACCTGCGCGGGTGGTCGGAGGTCATGCATATGAGTACTGATTTCGGCGATAAGATCGTCACCGTAACGGGCGGGGCAAATGGCCTTGGGAGAGCGATCACCCTGGAGTTCGTGCGACGCGGTGCAAATGTGGTGTGCGGTGATCGCGACGCGGCCGCCGGCCAAGAGATCGGCGAACTCGCGAGAGGTTTGGACGGCAAGCTGCACTTCGTGCGCGCGGACGTCGGCCATGCATCTGAGTGCGATCGCCTTGCGGAAGCTGCTGCATCTTTAGGTGGCACCGACGTTCTGTGTAATAACGTAGGCATTCAACCGGCGGAAAGCTACGTGCCGGCTCATGAGCTTCCAGACGAACTCTGGGATGCGATTCTTACGGTGAATTTGAAATCACACTTCTGGATGGCAAAGCGCTGTATTCCACAGATGCAGGCGCGCGGTGGTGGCGTTATTATCAACACAGCGAGCGTTCAGGGGTTGCAATCTCAGAAGGGCGTGTCCGCCTACGCGGCCTCAAAGGGTGGCGTATTGTCGCTCACTCGTCAGCTCGCACTAGAATACGCTGAACAAAATATTCGGGTATTGGCGGTAGCGCCTGGGACGTTCGATACCCCACTTTTGCGGCAGGTGGCAAAAGGCATCGCGGACCCGAGGTATATGGGGCGGTTGACTGAGGCATACCCGATGAAGCGATTTGGTAGACCGGAGGAGCTTGCGCATGTCGTGGCATTCCTGGCGAGTCCAGCAGCCTCATTCATGACAGGTGAATGCGTGACTGTAGATGGGGGCATCATGGCGCGGGGTGGATGGGCACAATAAGGGAGGGGAATAGCTGCGCGCGGTGGACCGAGAGTTACGAGTGTGGACAGTAGGCGTAATAGTGGTTGCCGGGAATGGAGTGGGTGCGTCGAGTTCGGGACGGTAGGCGTGCCACAGGGCGCTCCGGCGCACCATGGTTCACGAGAGTGTAAACAGGGCGTATTGATAACCAGCCCCCGAGAGTGGCAAGTGCGAGGAACATGGATAACGACCAGAAATATCAGGAGCAGACTGGTGCAGTGCTCCTATTGCACCCGGATGACAACGTCGTCGTGTGCCGGCACAACGTGGTTGCGGGTGAGCTGTTGAGTATCGAGGGGCATGAGCTGATTGTGTGCAGCGACGTCGAACTTGGACACAAAATTGCTCGAAAGGCGATTCCATCAGGCGCTCCGGTCGTGAAGTACGGAATGTCGATCGGAATCAGTACGAAGGACATTCTCCCCGGGGAGTGGGTGCATCTGCATAATATGAAGAGTGATTACATTCCGAGCCACACTCGCCAATCACGGAGCCGTACATGATAAGTTCAACTGGATATCTGCGAGACGATGGGCGCAAAGGCATACGGAACGTCATACCGGTGATTTACCTCGTCGAGTGTGCGCACCATGTCGCGCGCGAGGCAGTGTATCGGACAGGCGATGCTCATGTGCACCTGGTAGGCTTCCCGGGATGCTATCCAAATGAGTATGCGTCTCGCATGCTCGTCGCGCTTGGAACGCACCCGAATGTGGGGGGCGCGGTTCTGATCTCATTAGGGTGCGAGGGCTTCGACCGCGAGGGACTGGCGGCGGCGATTGCCTCAAGCGGACGGCCCGTGGAGACGGTAGTCATCCAGAATTCGGGTGGTACACGCCTGAGTATTGATGCGGCTGGTGCCGCAATTGCGCGGGTGCGCACAGCGATGAAAGAGCGGGAGCGGCGGGTGCCTGTGCGCGTCTCGGATTTGACTGTGGGAACGGTCTGCGGTGGCTCGGATGGAACAAGCGGTATTGCGGCCAATCCGGCGGTGGGACGAGCGTTTGATCGCCTCGTCGATGCGGGGGCGATCTGCATATTCGAGGAGACCGGAGAGATGATCGGCTGTGAAGGGGCTCTCAGCGCACGTGGAGCGACGCCGGAGGTTTCAGAAGCGATCTGGCAATCAATTCGCAGAGCCGCGGACTATTACCGGGCCATGGGGTTCGGAAGTTTTGCGCCCGGTAATGCCGAGGGAGGACTATCCACTCAAGAAGAGAAGTCTGCCGGCGCGTATGTGAAGTCCGGGGGTCGCCCCATTCGCGGCGTGATTCGCCCGACCGACTTGCCGAGGGAGGCCGGGCTGTACTTGCTCGATATTGTTCCGGAGTCACCCCCCAAATTTGGATTCCCGAATATTGCGGACAATACAGAGATTGGCGAAATCATGTCCTGTGGCGCGCACCTGACCCTATTTACGACGGGTCGAGGGTCAGTCGTCGGCTCGGCAATATCACCGGTGATAAAGATCACCGGCAACCCGCACACGTATGAGCGGATGGAGGACGACATGGATGTCAATGCAGGCAGAATTCTCGATGGTACAGCGACTATTGATGCCGTTGGAGATGAGATTTACTCACTCGTACTCAAGATGGCCTCCGGCTGGACTTCCAAGTCGGAACAGCTCGGTCATAGGGAATTCCTCCTGACGTACAAATCCGCGGACGCAGTGGGTGGTCTCTGCGAGACACGGAGATAGACGTGATGGTTGTACGTTCTCGCGGACGCCTCGACGGCAAAGTTGCGCTGATTACCGGAGCGGGTCAGGGAATTGGGCGTGCTACCGCGGAGGGTTTTGAGCGGGAGGGCGCGACTGTCTGGGCGACCGATGCCGATGAAAAGCTCCTCTCTGAGATCTCCTGTGGACACCGCATGCGACTCGATGTCGGAGAAATGGAGAGAATCGAGGCCGTCCGCAAGCACACAGGCCCGATCGACATCCTGGTCAACTGCGCCGGATACGTCGCCACCGGAACGATTCTGGACTGCTCCGAGGAGGACTGGAAGGTCTCCTTTGACATTAATGTCACGTCGATGTACCACTTGATCCGAGCCTATCTGCCGGAGATGCTACGCCGGGGTGGTGGCTCAATCATCAATATCGCGTCTGTCGTCGGGGCAGTGCGAGGTGTGCCAAATCGCTTTGCATATGGCAGTGCGAAAGCGGCGGTCGTCGGGTTGACAAAAGCGATTGCGGCGGATTTCGTCACGCAGGGGATCCGCTGTAACGCGATCTGTCCGGGCACGATTGATACCCCAAGTCTTCACGCGCGACTTCGCGCGTCAGGCGATTACACAGCATCGCTCCAGGCATTTCGTGCACGTCAGCCGATGCAACGTCTGGGCACAGCCGGGGAAGTCGCTTGCCTCGCGTTGTACTTGGCGTCGGACGAGGCGGCGTTTACTACGGGGCAGTGTCATGTGATAGATGGTGGTTGGTCGACATGAGTAAGTGGTGGGGGAGTTGGCAAACAGTTGGCGGGGGATGTGTATGCGGTCGCTTAGAACTAAGTTGTTCGTTGTAATTGCGCTTACGGCGCTTTCCGCATGCTTGTCGCAGGCGCTTGCAACGTCTCCGACGCAGGACCTGAACGTCGAAGTGAACTGTGGGGCCGTGGGCAATGGCACTACGGATGATACAGCGAGCATCCAGTCGTGTATCAACACGGCGCAGACGACCGGGCAAGGAGTGTATTTCCCTGTCGGGACTTACAAAATTACCCAGGCGCTGACAATCTCGTCCGGAAACATGCTCTTGTACGGCACCAACGGCGGGACGACAAAGATCGTTCAATTTACCGCGGGTGATAACGTATTCACCATTGCGAACGGTGGCGCGCCGGTGAATAGGGTAACGCTGCGTCATCTCCAGTTGGAGTACTCGGCTTCTGGTGCCAGCGGAGTGACGGTATATTGCGATGACTGTTGGCGCTCGCGATTTGAGCATCTGATCTTTGGCGACCCGGGAACGCCGCACCTATTCTCAACGGGAATATGGGCTAATGGGGGAAATCAGGTATTCGTGGAGGATAGCGAGTTCGATTTGACGGCATCCCAAGGAATGTATTTTACAGGAACTGGTGATGTATATCTCACGAATCTTGAGGTCAATGACGATTCAAGTGACACGAACACGACGGGGATTGTTTTCGATAGCGGCGTCGGCGGCATCTACGCGACGAATGTGAATGTGACCGCGGGTGAGACGGGATTTCTGTTTGAAAACAGCCAGACGGGTGGCATACCACCAAAGTTTGGGTTCTTTGTCAATTGCCTAGGGGATACGGTGAATGGTGAGGGGTGGGACTTTGAGTCTGCGGAGTCGATGCGGCTCACGAACAGTTGGGCGGCCACGGGGAACTACGGTATCATTCTGCACAATGTCAACGGAATTAGCATCACGGACTCTAGGATCTACAACAACAACGAGGCCGGCATATGGATAGAGGCCGGCGCATCAAACGTCTCGATAAAGGGTTCGACGATCTCGGGAAATTCTCGCGGGAGCCCGGGGGCAAGTCCCGGCGTTCTGGTTTCGGCTGGTGTCGGGCAGTTTCAGATCTTGGACAATGAGATCGGTGAGGCAGATGGCTTCGGGGCGACCCAGTCTTACGGGGTTGCGATCGCGAGCGGTGCCTCAGATGATTTCATGATCGTCGGGAATAATCTGCAAAATAACGTCAGCGGGGAACTCTCAAACGGGGGAACCGGATCGCACGTGGTGATCGCGAACAATCTCTAGGGAACGCACAGGTGATCGCGTCGACGCAATTTCGTGGTTTCGCTGACTAATAGAAAGAGCCATGGCGGCCCGTGGGCGCGATTCGTAGGCGCGTCGGTACAGGAGGGGAACGACGTTGCGACCCATCTTGAGCATAAGGACGTTCAGGCTAGTGGGGTTGCAAGACGGGTCTGGGAGAACAGCAGTCGTCGTACGTTCCGGCGCCGCGTCCACGGTCGCTGGTCGGACGGGCAGGTGCGGTAGTGTTCCACGCTGTTCACGGGCAATGTCATCCGGTGGGCGGCGGGTTGGGCGCGGAGTACGTGTCATGGAGCGTAAGGCAGTGAAAGCGACGAGCGGGCAGGTGAAGGTCGATACCATGTCATGGGTATCGGAGTGAATGTCAATGCGTCGCGGTAACGGCGTGACATGAGAGTATCTCCTGAAAACGCGCGCTCCACGACTGGGAGTGCAGCGTTCGTTGCCTCTTTGAGGGCCATCGTTGGCGAACGATACGTACTGACGGAATGTTCTCCGACGCGTCGCTTCCGCACTGGATTTCGAGGCAGCACAGGCCGTGCATTGGCGGTAGTGCGCCCGGGTTCGCTCGTCGAGATGTGGAGGGTTCTGCAGCGATGTATTGATGCCAGAAAAGCAGTGTTCATGCAGGCGGCAAACACGGGGCTCACCGGCGGCTCGACGCCCGACGACGGCATCGACGACCGTGATGTGGTTATTATTAATTGCATGCGGATCAATCGCATCTTTATAGTCAAAGACGGCCGGCAGGCTATCTGCCTACCGGGGGCGAGGCTACGGCAGCTGGAAAGGACGCTTGCGCAGCTCGGTCGTGAACCGCACTCGGTATTGGGGTCAAGCTGCTTTGGTGCCACAGTAGTGGGTGGCATCTGCAACAACTCGGGCGGCGCGCTTGTGCGGCGAGGACCCGCTTACACGGAGATGGCGCTATTCGCGCAGGTGTCACGGACGTGGCAGTTACGCTTGATAAATCATCTGGGGGTGCGGCTGGACGGGAACCCGGAAGAGGCGCTTGCTCGGCTTGAAAGCGGAGAAATCGAGCTTAGTCAAGACAGCATAGGCAGGGAGCCGCAAGGATCAGACGGCGCGTATGTGACGCGAGTACGGGAGATTGCATCGGGCGAACCGACTAGGTACAACGAGGACCCGCGCCGACTGTTCGAAGCGTCGGGATGTGCCGGCAAGCTTGCGGTATTTGCGGTACGTGTGGACACGTTTCCGAAGGATCGGGAAACGCGGGTGTTCTACATCGGAACAAATAATCCGTCGGCGCTCACCGGCTTGCGGCGAACGATACTCACAGAGTTTCGCTCACTGCCGGTGTCGGCGGAATACATTCATCGCACGGCGTTTGAAGTGGCGGAGTGTTATGGAAAGGAGATATTTCTTGCCAGTCGCCTTTTCGGAACGGACGCACTCCCGGTCCTGAGATCCCTGCAGGAAAAAATGCGCGGGGTGCGCCAGGCAATTGGACTACGGCGGGACAAACGGCGAGTGACTCCATGGTGTTCTCCCGTTAAATGGCTCCCGAAGCACCTTCCGGCGCGCCTGCGATCGTACGGGAAACGGTTCGAGCACCATCTGCTCTTGAAAGTGTCTGATGAAGGTATCGATGTGGCACGGGCGCACTTGCGGAGTGCAGCTGAGCGACGCGATCTTGAGGCATTTGAGTGCACTCCCCGTGAAGCGGAGAAGGCATTCCTCCATCGTTTTGTGGTCGCGAGTGCCGCGATGCGCTTTCTGGAAGTGCAACACCTTGGGCTATGCGACGTTGTGCCGCTAGATGTGGCATTGAGGCCGGATGACGATCGGTGGTATGAATTTGAGCCACGAGAGCTGCAAGCGGACATCCACATGGTGGTTCCGTATGGGCATTTTCTCTGCCATGTCTTTCACTTGGACTATATCCTTCGGCCGGGAGCGGATGCCGTAGCGGTTAAAGAGCGTCTACTGCGATGGCTCGCTGTCCGCGGTGGGCGGTATCCGGCTGAGCATAACGTCGGCAGGCTGTATCGGGCGGGCCAAGAACTTCAAGCCTTTTACCGCGAGCTTGATCCGACGAATAGCTTTAACCCAGGCGTAGGGCAGACGTCCACGCAGCCCGAGTGGCGTTAGCTGTGAACGATGGTTGTGCACACTCGATACGCTGAGATGGTACCGAGGAGCGACCTCGGTGCGCGGCCCGCTATGACGACGGAGGAAGTCGTCCTGTGTGGTCGGGTGCGTGCGCATCGAAGGGGAAACGACGATGCAGAGTGTGCGGAGGAGTGGTGCGCATGTACATCTTTGTCACACGGGAAAGTCGAGTGGCGCTGCTGTGTACCCGGAAACGCGAATACCCTGATGGATCTATGAACAACCCTGCCTAAGAGACATGAACAAAGCACTGTATTTGCGACTGATCTGTGTTGCGGCGGCCGTCGACAGCTCAATATACGGATATGACACGGCCGTGATCTCGGGTACCGCCGATGCATTACGGGCACATTTTCACCTCGATCCGATTGCGCTCGGATGGGTTGTGGGCAGTGCGCTTCTCGGGTGCGTGATAGGAGTGCTTGTCGTCGGGCGGTTGACGGATTGGGTCGGGCGCCGCCGCATGTTCGTTGCGTCCGCACTAATTTTTCTCATATCGGCTCTTTGGTGTTATGCAGCACCATCGGTACGGCAATTGGTGATGGCTCGCATCATGGGCGGCGTTGGAGTCGGGTTTGCATCGCTTCTCGTGCCGGTCTATATCGCCGAAATAGCGCCCCCGAAGATCCGTGGGGCGCTCGTGTCGTTGCATCAATTCGGCATTGTGACCGGAATGACTCTGGCGTATGTGGTCAACGCCTGGATCGGCAGAGGGGGGAATGCGCAATGGCTTGCGGAGCGCGGCTGGAGGCTGATGTTCGTGGCGACGGGGGTTCCAGCGGTCGTGTTCTTGGTGCTGACATTGGTGATGCCTGAGAGTCCGCGATGGCTGATGAAGCGTGGGAGAGTGAGCGAGTCGCGAGCAGTCTTGCGCCGTCTACATGGGGATGCGGTGGCAGAGAGCGAGACACAGGAGATCCGCGCGACGCTCAACGAAGAGAAGGGGGGAATTCGGGAGCTGTTCAAACGTGGCGTTCGCGCTGTGATGTTCATGGCCATGACGCTTGCGCTCTTTCAGGCGATTACGGGAATCAATGTGATCATGTACTACGCCCCAAGTATCTACACTTCCGTGGGAGTAGGGGTCGCCAATGCCCTTGTCTATCAGGTCGTTAACGGGGTCGCATTGATTGTCGGGACAATATCGTCGATGCTCGTGGTGGATCGTCTTGGTCGACGGCCAATTATGCTGATGGCGATCACGGCAATGGCTCTTTCGATTGGATTGATGGGTGTCTTTTTTGGGCGTGCTGCGAACGGTGGACTCGGTTGGGAAATGGTGGCGTGCACGCTGCTGTACATTTACGCGTTCAATTTCGGGATGGGAGGCATCTATTGGGTCATGGTGTCGGAGATTTTCCCGACGCGAGTTCGTGGAGCGGCCTCGTCCCTATCGGTCATGTTCTTGTGGGGAGGCAACTGGGTGGTGCTGCTGCTATTCCCGTCGATGCTGGCGGTCTTCAAGGGTGCTGTGTTCTACGTGTTTGCCGGCATTTGCGTCGTGTGCCTGCTGTTCATGTGGCGGTTTGTTCCGGAGACGAAGGGCAAGACGCTGGAAGACATTGAGCGGGAGCTGTTTCACGTCGGGGAGACTGCCGATTCCGCATAAGGGTCGGGGCCTGAAGCGGCGCGCGCAGAAGGCGACAAGGTGCTACCGAACTCGCGCTGTTGACAGAACGGACGGCTATAGTATGGACGGGGGCGCTCGGAGGGCGTACCAGCGGCGTGCGACAGGTAGGTCGTCGGACCTGATATGTGCGGAGGAGCGGACGAAACATGCGATGTCGTATTAACGTGCTGGGCGATCGGTTATGGGAATGAGCCGAGCGGCCGCCGTGGGCGCCAGAAGTGACCAGTTGGCGGAGTGCCGTACTGGTGCACTAGAGTCCCGGTCTGGGCGGCTGGAGCCGTATGGCTCGAGAGTGTCGCGTACGGTGGTGCGAGAGGCCGGACTGGAAGTTCCCGGCTTACTCCGGCGTTGGGCCGTCACCTTCCGCGTACAAGTCGCCTAACGTCACGCATTAGCTGCATGGAGGAGTCATCGAGTGTTCCGTTTTGGTAAAGCGCGATACCGATCGAGACGACTCCCTGAGCGCGCATGCAGGCGTTGATGTAATCGCCGAGCTGCGGTGCCGTGTACAGCGGAGGACCGATGGACGTATTTGGTTCGATGTGAAACCAGGAGGAGTCCAGTCGAATTGCGCTGTGCGCTTGGAGCCCCTTGCCCGCGCCGCGGCGAATGTAGCGCGAGTCAAAAGGTCGTAAAGGCAGTTCGGTCAGTTCGCCAGCCCAATAGTCCTGCCAAAGCGTCTCGATGGGGAACGCCCAGTAATTGTATGCAACCAGACAGTCCGGGTTACCGATCTTGATGGCACGATCAAGTGCTTCGAACGGTAGGTCTGGGTAGGACTCGTCGGTCTGAAACCACGAGTCGAACCAATAGCCAGCTACCTTATCGCGATACCGTTGCCCGAATTCCGAAAGAACTTGGATGAGAATCTCAGCATACTGTTCCTCGCTGTATGTGGGTCGGTCTAGGGCCGAGCTAGGCAGTTGCACGAGGTCCCCGAGTCCCGGACAATTCATGTACAGCATGAGGCGTATGCCGTATCGCGCTAGCGCGGCCGCGAAGTCTGCGATCAAATCGCGTTTCGTGGTCCATCCGGGATGGAGTGCCTCCCAGGCCTTGATCGGGGCCGGACAGGTGGGATGACCGTGATTTGTGGTGAGAATTACGTAGCCGGCGCCCATCTCGTCTGCGCGACGCGCGAGTGCCTCGACGTCAAGATCAGCCACGGCTTGGGCATACGGCTCCCGCGGGCCATGTCTCGGCGTCGTGAGATAGATGAAGTGGAACCAAACGCCGTACCCAGCCTTTGCGAACCAGTCAGTGTTGGCGCGATGCCTGAGCGCACGACCTTCTTCTTGTCGGACTTCTGCGGTGCGGGTGACTGGTGTGAATTCAAGAGACCGGAGACGGAACAGTTCACCACCCTTTGGACCGGATACTCGCAGTTTAACGACGTTGACCCCACATGCCATGCGAATCGTTCCGGGCAGCTGTACTCGGTCAAAACAATAGAACTGCCGCTGAGCCCAAAACGTGGGTTTCGCGAGAGGTACCGACTTCACAGGCGGCTCAGCGGGAAGCGGTAAATAGAATCCCTCAGTGACCTCGGTGGCATGGGCAATCTCTGTGGTCCCGCACGAGATCTTGAAGGGAACTCCCGCTCTCGTGCTGGCGTAACATGCGGCGACCGTATATTCGCCGGCATTTGGCACAGTGGTCGTCCACTCGACCTCGCCATCGCCGAAAAATGGCAACATGACGTCGAGCTCCGCCGCGCCGAATTGCACGGCGCCTGTCCGCGCAACGGTTTGTGCCGGATAGAGACGCAGGATGGGGTTAAGGTGCGTGATGAGCGGTCGGCGCGCAGGGAGTGAATGTCCAAACCTTGGTCCGGGAAGGCTGTGTGTGCTGTCGTGTGCGAAGACGGTTGGACTGAGGCCAGCCGCCACAGTCGAAAGTCCCACAGCGCGCAAGAAGTCTTTTCTCGTTAACTTATCGGACATGTCTAGGTCCCCGGGGAGTTTGGAGGTTCTCAGCGCGAGCATGCTCGGATGGCGCGATCTTGACCTTGTTAAACAATTATCCCATACTATTCGCTGGTGGGACAGCGTTTTATTAGCAGGCGGGCGCAAATAACCGATGTGCGCTCGTGGAACGTAGCGCTGCGCATCGAGTATATGTCCGGGAGATGCGGCTTGGCGCTGTCACTCCGAATTCGCTTTCCAGAGTGTCCGATACGGTCTGACGCGAGTCGGGAGGAGCTATGTCGTAGGCGACCGGTCACCCGTTATCGGAGCAGACATGCGGGCGTGCGGCTCGCGTGTGTATTTCGAGTGGCAAGTTAGTCGAAGGACGTTTATGAAATTGGTGAGAGTGGGACAACCCGGTAGCGAAGTGCCCGGGCTGGTGGATGCGGAAGGGAAGATGCGGAGTCTAGCAGATGTCATTCCGGATGTTGGCGGAGCAACCCTCGGACCAGAGGTTCTTGCACTGATTATGGCGCGAGACCCGCGGGATCTGCCGGAACTCGCTGCATCCGGCCGTCTCGGTCCGCCCGTTTCGTCAGTCGGGAAGATCATATGCGTGGGCCTTAACTATCGCGATCACGCGGCGGAGTCCGGCATGGTGGCGCCCAATGAGCCGGTGCTGTTCCTCAAGGCGACGAGCGCCATTTGTGGTCCGTTCGATGACGTGGTGATTCCCACAGGTAGCCGCAAGACAGATTGGGAGGTCGAACTCGGAGTCGTCATTGGTCGTACGGCGAGGCGAGTGCCTATTGAAGAGGCGCTCGATTATGTCGGCGGATACCTTGTTGTCAATGATTTATCTGAGCGCGAGGCGCAGCTTGAGCGGGGCGGTCAATGGACCAAAGGAAAAAGCTACGACACGTTTGGACCAATCGGTCCATGGCTCGTCACCCGGGATGAGTTGCCGAGCACAGAGTCGCTTGCGATTTGGCTTTCCGTCAATGGCCAGCGTCGTCAGGACGGCAACACCGGCAATATGATCTTCAACGTGCCGGCGCTCATTAGTTACATCAGTCAATTTATGACGTTGATGCCAGGCGACATTATTAGCACGGGAACTCCCGCGGGAGTCGGACTCGGTCTGAAGCCTCCCCAGTACCTACAGCGAGGAGACCACATGGAGTTGGGTATCACGTGCCTTGGCGTTCAGCGCCATCGCGTTATCGCGGAGACGGACGCGAGTTAGTCGACGCCGTCGCGCGATCGGTGAGGACAATTACCGCAATTCGCTCGAGATATGTTCCGTTGTAGCCAGGAGTTGAGCAGCTACGTCATCCTGCGAGACGCGTATCCCAGAGAGCTTCATGTACGGGACCGCCAGAGCCGCTGCGGCAGCTGATCTCCGCATCACGGGCGCGGAGATGTCGGTAACCCCCGGAACCACAGCGCTGGGTATTGCCGCATAGCCCCGCGTTCGTATTGCGGCAATGGTTTGTCGAACAGCGGTGCGTGCCTGCAGACGCCGCTGTGTCGAGTACTTGTCGATCCACCGTTCTCGAACCGCGTCTGGTTGATACGCGACTATCACGAGTCCAGATGTTGCCTCGAGTAGCGGGCGTCGGTGTCCAATACGAACGACCATTCCCAGTTCATATGGTGACTCTACGGACGCGATTACCACCGTGAACTGATCCGATGGAACGACGAGATGGCAAGACTGCTGGATCTCGTCGGACAGCTTATGCATCATGGGTAAGGCGGCTTCGAGCAGACCGCTCGTTGTCGGGCGCTTCATAACGAGACGAAACAAGTGGTTCGTCATTGCGTAATGATCGTCCGCAGAACGTGCTAGGTACCCGCGTCGCTCGAGAACCTGTAGGACGCGGTATATCTCACTTCGAGAGCGACCAACTGCCTGGGAGATCTGGGACAGGTACATGGACTCGGTTGTTCCGGAAAGCAACTCCAGAATGTCCAATCCCTTCTCAAGCGCGGGAGCCTCATACCGTACGGTGCGGTGGGTCTCTGTCTTCTTATTCATGTGCGAGTGTTAACGCCTTTCGAGCAACGAGCTTATATATAGAGGAAAGTATAGAACAATCAAACGTCCGCGCCAAATTTCTAGAAACCAAGGACTCTCGCAGCGTCCGGAGATGGAGCAGGATGGCTTGAAGGGTGGCGACGGAGTGTCAGGCAGGGTGTTGCAGGCGCGGTACTTCCGCAACGTGATCAAGGAAGGCAAAAGACCAAGGAACGCTCCGAGGTGATGTCCTTCGAGCTGCTGGCGTATCGCCACCTGGTGAATGCCAATGCCTCGCCGGATGCCGAGCGGGCCGAGGATCGGCTCCCGGCAGCGTTCGTAACGACCGACGACATCACGCCTGAGCAGCACGTGACCATGCAGGCCGCGGCGCAAAAGTGGGTGGACTCCTCGATCTCGAAGACGGTCAATGTCCCGACGGACATCCCATTCGAGCGATTCAAGGGCCTCTACCTCCTTGCGCACGAGCAGGGGCTGAAGGGCTGTACGACGTTCCGGTTCAACCCGGCGGCGTTCCAGGGTGTGCTGGTCAAGGAGAAGGACCTGAAGGAGACGGTCTACGTCTTCAAGACCGAAAGTGGCGAGGTGGTGCGCGCGCGTGGGGACGAACTCGTCGAGTACGACGGGGAGACCCACACCGCTGCCAACCTCTTTGACGCGTTGAAGGAAGGGACGTACGGTCGGTACGCCTGACCTGACAGTCACAGCCCCGGGGAGTTTCCCCCGGGGCTTTTTCTTCCCCGTTGTACCTAGAGACCAGCAGGTCACTACGTAAAGGTGAGCTGTCATGGCGAAATTTTCCTACGTTCCGTTTCAGAATCTCATTGATGCCTCTCGCGCCGTCGTTGCGGGCAAGCCCACGGCGATGCACGAGCTACAGGCTGCGATCAGCCGCGTCGATTCGGCATTCGAGGACCAGGCGAACTGTTCCGGCGACATCCAGCGGGCCCGCGAGCTCGCCACGGATGAGCTCGAGATCGACGACGAGCCGATGGTCTCTGTCGGCGACCGAGGCGTCTGGGTCAATGCGTGGGTGTGGGTGCCCGCAGGCGAGTCTCAGGCCGATTAGGCTTCGAGGATCTGGCATATCCGATCCCGCCGGTACTGGCGGGTCGCTCGCTATAGGCAGGTAGGCCACTACGGAGTCACAAATGTCGAAGAGAAAGTCGAAGTCCTGCCAGGGCTCGTCGGGCGGTGTTCTCGCCGATCTGGTACGGGGCATGATCTCGGATTTCGAGCAGATCGGGATCGGCGATGAGGACCGCAGCGTCTCAGGGGCCGATGCGGTGGAGCTGCTCAATATCTACTTGCCCCACCTGCGCCGCGTTGTCGACGGGCCGCGCTCTGCACAGGGGCGGCGCGGATGAGCCGCAGTCGAAAGAAGCACCCGATCGGTGCAATTACCAAGGCCGAAAGTGAGCGCAGCTACAAGCAGGCCGAGCACCAGCGCGAGCGCCATCACGCACGCCAGCAGCTGCGTGTGAGC
>JAKBXD010000164.1 GCA_021840785.1 Pseudomonadota bacterium | reverse complement strand
AGCCGCGCGGATTGTTGCGCGGCCTTGGCCGTGTCGGAGCGGACGCTGTGGCGGCGCATGGCGGATGCCGATATTCAGCGGATTCCGGGCACGCGGCACTATGCGATCTGCCGCAACGCGCAGTGGGCGTGGTGTTGAGCCGATTTATCGTGGCACACTGTCGAGCGGGGAATGCGCGATAATATTTGCAGAGAGCGCAAACGGCGAAGGAGGAGGACTAGCGATGCCCGACGCGACGCCGCGTGATCGCCTCTGGCGGCGATGGCAGTTTCTCCGCGAGACGGCCCGCTACAGCCATGCGTATTGGCAGGAGGTCGCCGCGTTGGTGATCTGGGATGACGCGCATGGATAAGATGGGACGCCCGTTGACCGCAGCGGATTTAGAGAACGCTTGGGAGCACATACGCGAGGCGCGATTTTCCACTGTGCCATTGCCGTGGTTTATGCACCCCGCGAACAAGGTGAGCCTGGAGTGTCTGCGCTTCTTACAGCACTGTGGCGTGCCGTGGCATCGGTTTTATAGCGAGACATCCGACCATGAGACCTGGCATGTCGCGGTTCATAGTCGCCGGAAGATTCCGGGATGGGATGCATTCGTGCGAGAGACGGTCGAGTCCCTGAATATTGCGGGATTAAGCCTCACGGTCGATAACCCTTGTGATTCGTGGTGGGCGTGGCAGTGGCATGAGGCGGTCGATTGGATCCATCAGCAACCCTCACATTTGCGGAGCCGATGGCGATATTGGACGCGGGACCGTTAGCGCAAGGACCGGGAGGGATAACGATGGCTGACACGACGTTGCGCGAGAGCTTCGTGACTGGATCGGCCTGCGCGGTGTATGCGGTCTGTGCCAATGCCGAAGCGCGATGTTGGGCCTGTATCTTCCCGAGCGAAGGGATGCGTCCGAGTGAATACGTGCCCCGCGATCCGACCATCGAGCATCCGATTACCACGGCGCTCAAGGCCGCACGGAAGCAAGACCGGAAGCGGGCCAAGCAGTCGGACGCGAGTCGGCGGGGGAGGCGGAGTCGATCCACGGGGATCGCCGGGGAACGCACGGTCGCGAAGCTCACCGGAGGCTATCGCCAGCCGGGGTCCGGGGCTTATCGCGGAAGTCTCAGCAACGATGTGATCGCGGATGCGACATTGGCCCATCAGCAAATCGAGGCGAAGTTTGGCGCGTCGTACCCGCTGAAGACCATTTATGAGCAGTGGCTCTCGAAGTGGCAACTCATCTTCGTGGTGGGGCAGCGGACGAGTTTCATCGTGACCACCTTCGATTATTGGGAGTTACGGCAATGGGACGGACTCAACGTTGGCGCGGTGACCTCGAAGACCATGAAGACGTGGGAGGACATCCTCCTCGACGAGGCCGAGAAGCCGGAAGTGATTTTTGCCCGCTGGCCGCGCCGCCCGATGGTCGTGATGCAACGGATTCCCGCGTGGATTCGGCACATGGCCCCGGAACCGGAAATCGATCGAGGCAAACTCGTGGCGGCCCTGCAATTGTTGGAGGAGGCGTTGGGGTGAACGACCTATGGGAGACCCTGGAGGAGAGCATCCAACGTATGACGAGCGTTGCCGTCTATGCCCAGGCCTCCCGGACTCTCGAAGACCTAATTATCGCCATCGACACCGAGCGTCGGATCTATGAATACCAGGGATGGTCCTGGCCGCCAAAGGAGGTACCACATGGCGCAGTATCGGAAGAAACCGGTGATCGTTGAAGCGTTTCGGTATGGGATCGAATCGCTGATGGCAGTCGAAAGGAATGAGAACGAATGGAAGAGCGATATGACGTGATCGCAGAGCAAGCGGCCCGGACCAAAACACCCGAAGACCTGTTGCCCAACGGCACGGTTGTTTATCTCAATCGAGAGGCCGAGCGCACGCCGCGAGTCATTTTATGGTCGTTGCCGGATGATCATTATCCTCACCGATATCGCGTGGACGGTACATTTGGAGTATGTGTCACCCGAGATTTTACGGTCGTGCGCTTACCCACGCCCGAAGAACAGGCTTTTTATGATCAACAGAACGAAGAACGGCATCGGGCCTTCGATGGAATAGCCCGCTGGTTGGAGACGAGCCGAGAGTCGAGGGAAGGGGCTGGGGACAATGGCGCAGTATCGCAAGAAACCGGTGATCATTGAGGCGTTTCGGTATGGGATCGATGACCGCCCCGCGTGGTTTAAAGAGGCTGAGCGTCACGGCAGTGTGCAATGCTTTTCGCAATACGGTGGAGATGCGCGGTGGTGTGAGGTGGTCACCTTGGAAGGTAGGATGACGGCCCAAGAGGGCGATTGGATCATTCGCGGGATTCAAGGGGAACTGTATCCGTGCAAAAACGAGATCTTTGAGCAAACGTATGAGCTTGTAGAGGAGGACTAACCATGGACGCCAAGACGCAGGATCTGTTCAACCGCTTTACGTATCATCCCCCGTCGCCCGCCTCGATCCATGCGTTGCGTGAAATCCGGGCCATGGCGTTGAAGTTCGCCGACCAAATGGTCCGGGAGGTACCCGCTGGCCGCGAACAAGCCTTGGCGCTCACGAAGCTTGAAGAGGCGGTGATGTGGGCGAACGCGGGGATTGTGAGGCACCAAACGGAGCCGAATCGGGAAGATGGTGTCGTTATGGAGGCTACGCCTCCTGCAAAGTCTCATGAGGAGGCTCTTCGTGATTACGCAGAGCCTCCTTTGGAGCCCGTGGAGCCCAAGTTGTGGAAGCGTCGAGCGAGGGATCGGGGCAAAGAAGCAGATGAAGGCAACGATGCGCCCATGTCCTGCGTCCACGACAAGGTCTACTCGCCGATGGTTCTCATGAGTGATCCATCGCAAACGCCGTGGATCTGTCGAAAGTGCGGAGCCGAAGGGGTGCAAGTGGAAAAGAGCCACCCCGGTTTGGTCGATACCTATGAACTGCTCGTGCAGCAATTTCACGGAAAGGGGGATCAAGATGAGTATAAATGAAGACGTGGTTAGTGCGATTTTGCAAGGGATGGATAAAGCGCGGCAACAATCGGCGGTGAATCTCACAATTGGTCGCTTGCAGACGAAGCTCGCAGGCTATGATGAGGACCGAACGGTGCGCGTTGCGGGTCGGTACCCGTGGCTGAGTGGGCGATGGGGGAGTTATCGTGGCTACTATGAGGACATGGCCTTGGAACCCGCAGAGGCGGATGCTGGAGAAAACACGGTGGGAGCCTTGCGGGCAACGTTGGCTGATGCGTTAGGGCAGACCCTGTACGGCTATAAAGGGGGAGAATATACGGTCACCCCGGATACGTTGCTTTGGATCGCGGAATGGGGTGATTGTGTAGACAGCCAAATACCGGTGGATTTACTAGAGATTGAAGGGGTGCTGTGTCTGGTATGTGTCCCAAATCCTGTATGGCGGGAGGTCAGACAAGATGGCTAAGGGACTGGAAGTGGTGCAAGCCGTCTTAGAGGGCCAAGAGGTGCGGCATGGGGATCGGTGGTACCAGTGGGATCCCGCCGTGGGGAAATTCCGCATGTTGGATCGACAACTGGGGGATGCCGAGCATTGGTGTCCCTCCAGCCGGCAATTATTGACGGATGAGTGGGAGATTAGGGGGCCTGGCATGACGTTTGCCGAAGCGGACGCGGTGATGGTGGCAGGATCCATTGTTGAACTCCCCCAAGCTCGGGGTCGTGGGATCCAGTACCGCATTCGCAAGGGGTCTTACGAGATGCGTGAGCGTGAGGGCGACGGGAGCTTATCAGCGTGGGAAGAGAGCATGATGGGGCTCGATTGCATTCATGCGACCGATTGGCGGGTGGTGGAAGATCCCGCCGAAGAAAAGCATGCGCCTGATGGCCGCCTTACCGTGAAGGAAGGCACGCATATCTTAAAAAAGAATTTCTTGTGGGAAGGGGCGTCCTTGACTGACGCATATGGACCGAACAGTCCTATTAGGCCTTTGTTGCGGATGCTCGCAGATGAGGAGAATGCACACTTTCTAGCGGATTTGACCATCACGGAGCTGTACCGTCGAGCTCCTGCCATGTTTCGAGAGGATGACGCCTCATGCTGACCCGCGATGATCTCATCCAAGTGCTGACGGAACTCCGACAGCTTGGCCTGCGCGATATCGCCGATCACCTGATTCATCATTGGCCCGGGATCGTGGGCCAACCGGACGTGTCTCGGGGGCATCGGTGCGTCTGTGAGCGCGTCGGGCGGCATCACATCACCATCCAGCAATCCCATGGGGTCCATCATATATGGCTCTGCGACGACCATTGGGCGGCGTTAGACGAGGGGTTTGCGGCGGGGAAGGCCGAGGGTTCCGCATGATCGCGCCGGTGAGTCGGTCGGGCTCCCTCCCGCGACTGGCGACCTTCCGCGTGAACACGATCCATCCCTCGCTGAACGCTTGGTCGCGCAAGCATCCGATGGCCGTGGCGACGTGGAAAATCGAATACGGCCAGTGGATGGCGATCGCGGTGCACGAGGCCCTCCACACGGGCACCTGGGATGGCGAGGTGTTCGACCAAGCGGACGTCACGGTGATTCATCACTTCGCGCCCGGCCATCGCCACGATCCCGATAACAGCGTTCCAAAATTTTTCCTCGATTCGTTGGTGGCTTGCGGCGTACTGGTGGATGATGATTTTGACCACATGGACCTGCATTTGCTC
>JAKBXD010000163.1 GCA_021840785.1 Pseudomonadota bacterium | reverse complement strand
AACATTGGGGTCCGTATTCGGATTTTTGACAACCAGCTCGTTTGGATTTCAGGCGATAGCGTTGGTCGGTGCTGCACAGTTAGTTCGCTATGTTGGGTCTTCCCACATGTTTGAAATTGGTGGAGGAATCCTGGCGCTTACAGCAGGTATTGTGATGTTGCTACCCTTCTTGAAAGCGGTCGAACCGGTCGCTGGGGAAGAGGTCCAGGAAGCCGTCCCTAAGATGGTAGAGGTTTCTTTGGGGGAATAGAAAGGAGATCGTAATGTCACAGCCCATTCCAGTCCATATTGTAAGCACTCGAATTTTAATTCAACAAGCGGTAGCAGATGCCATTAGTCACTGTATGACGCTTCCCATGAAAGCCATACCATGCGCTGTAGGCGGTCAGAAAGATCCGAAAGTATTCGCTCGCGTGATCGATTTGTATCACCTCGCCGATCAGCAAATAAACTTCTGGATACATGAAACGACAACACCTGAGGGCGGACTCGCACAACCGATTACGATTGCCATCAAGCCCGATGCGGTTTCTTGTCCAAGCAACATTCCCTACATCTCAGAGGATCAGTCGGTTCATGATCTGGTCGATATCTTGGTAGAACACATTAAAGTTCGCCAATATGCGATCTCCCCCATTGTTGCCAGTGCGCGAAAGCGCTTGGATGAGACAGCGCGAATTGTTCTGCCTCTGAGTCCACGCGAACAAGAGGTCATGATGATGGTGGAATTAGGGCTATCGAACAAGGAAATTGCCGGGGCCTTACAATTGCAAGAATCGACTATAAAAGCTTATCTCAAATCGATCTTTCAGAAATATCATGTATCTAATCGTGTGGAAGCTGCATTGGTCTGGGGGCGTAATCGAACCACCACGTTATCGAGCGTTATCTAGAAATTGACTTACCAAAGGAGACACGCATGCCCCTGCAGGGCACTCACACACATGAAAAAAGGGCGTCGGCACGAGGAGTATGATGAGGGTAACCCTCGACCGAGATCGCATTCACTCTGATGCTACGAGCTCGTAAAGGAGACGGATTCCGGCCATACCGAGCACTCAATACTGTTGCCATCGGCCGGCGGCTTCGCCCCCGGAGGATGAGCACGCAAGGGAGAATTCTTAGACGCTCTATGGCTGTCGGGGGATATTGAAACGGAGGTGTTCGACATGGCCGGCCTATTTATCACGCATGGCGCGGGGCTGGACATTCACAAGAAGGTCATCGTGGCGACGGTGCTGACCCCCACGGTAACGGAGACGCGCACATTCGGCACCCTGACGGACGACCTGTTGACGTTGGGCGACTGGTTGTTGGCGTGTGGGGTCACCCACGTGGCCATGGAAGCGACCGGGGTGTATTGGAAACCCGTCGTGAATTTGTTCGAGGCGCTCGACTTCGAGGCGGTCTGGGTGGTGAACCCCAGCCATATCAAAGGCATGCCGGGTCGGAAGACGGACGTTCAAGATTCTCAATGGATTGCCCATCTTTTACGTCTGGGCGTCCTCAAGGGCAGTTACATTCCGGCTCGACCGCAGCGCGAGCTGCGGGAGGTGGTGCGGTACCGTAAGAGTCTCATCCAAGCACGGGCCACCGAAGCGAACCGCATTCAAAAGGTGCTCGAAGGGTCGAACATCAAACTGGCCAGTGTCATTTCAGACGTGCTCGGGGTCTCGGGGCAACGCATTCTCGCCGCCCTCGCGGACGGCGAAACGGATCCCGTCACGCTCGCCCGCCTGGCGGATGAGCGGATTCGTGCGTCGGAGGAAATCCTCGCGGCCGCTTTACGGGGCCTCGTGGAGCGCCACCAACAGCTCATGCTCAAACTGCAGCTCGAACACATCGCATTTCTGGACCAGCAAATTGTCACCCTCAACGCCGAAATCGGCCAGCGCCTCGCAAATTTTGACGACGTCCTCGCCCGGTTGCAAACCATTCCCGGAGTCGGACGCCGTACCGCCGAAACCATTATCGCCGAAGTCGGGACGGACATGCAACGGTTTCCCTCCGCACGTCAATTAGTGTCGTGGGCGGGGTTCAGCCCCGCTCAGAAAGAAAGTGCCGGCAAGCGTCAGCCCGCGGGCACGCGCAAGGGGAGCAAAGCGTTGCGTGAAGCCCTCGTCGAGAGCGGGCAAGCCGCCGGCAAAACCCGCACCTATCTGGGGGCGGTCTACCGACGGCTGGCCGGACGCCGGGGGAAGAAGCGGGCTGCCGTGGCCGTAGGTCGTCACATTCTGATGGCAACCTACGCCATTCTCAAGACCCCCGGTACGGTGTATCAAGACTTGGGTGCCGATTATTTCGATCAGCGTGATCGACAGGCCATCGTGCGCCGAGAGACGCGCCGCCTGGAAGCGTTGGGCTATCGGGTCACGGTCGAAGAAGTGGCCGCGACCGCGATCTGACCATCGCTACATGTATGGCAGTTGCGTCAGCTCAGGCCCTAAATACGGTACAACAAATCTTTTTTCAAGGGAGAGAATCAATCATGCGCGATGAGCAGCTACCCATCTATCCGACGCGAAAATGGCTTCGGATTCATGTTCAGAAACAGGGCGAGAAGCCCGTCAACATTCGAGTTCCTTTGGGGCTAATGAACGTCGGGATGCGATTGCTAGGGCAAGAGCTAAAAATTGGAACGGTTCCAGTCAGCACACAGGATCTCTGGGATTCTATCCAATCCGAAACGACGGGGACGGTCCTTGAGGTTGAGGGTCAAGATGGCGAACATGTAGAGATTATCGTCGAGTAGGGTTTACGTTTCACGGAAGAACGTTGGTGTGTCTGATACGCATACTACAAAAACTGTAATCATGGTGACACTCTCACGGTGGAACATTCCCTGCCATTCCAAGGAGGAATTGCAGGTGTGTCGCGGAAGTGTTCATGATAATAGAGGAGGTGCCTTGATGATCGATCGCATGACATGGACCGGAATTCCCTTTCAGGGATAGGTCTCCCGTGTTACCGCGGTAACACCCCAGCCTGTCATTGTTCATTGTCCCGAATTAGCTGCGCCCAGCCTTCCGGATTGCGCTGCTGGTAGAGTTTGAGCCAGCGGTTCACGTCATCGGCACTCACGCAGACCGAGGGATCGGGTACGCCCTGCGAAAAGATGGCGTCCATGTAGGCTTGGTGAGCGGGTGTGCCGCCGCTTGCGAGATAGGCAGCGATCATGGGATGATCGATGCCGACGGGATGCTCGATTAACCACTCTTCTAGGGGGCGGTCGCCGCGCGCCTGGTTGCAAGTCGCGCACGCGGCCACCAAGTTGTCGGGCTGCGTGAGTCCACCACGGGCATGCCCGAGCAAATGGTCCATTGAAGTTGCGGGCTGGCCACAATAGACACACCGGCGACCATCGCGATGAATGATCTGCCGGGACATCTGGCGCCCAGCCCAGACGTTGTATTGGAGGCGCACACGGACTTCCGGGTCGACCCAGACCGCGAGGCCCAATCCCACAAGGGCTCGTGCCTTGATTCGCGTGCATGGGTTCAACCGATGGCCGTCGTGGGCTTCGACTTCGATGCGGTCGGTGGAAGACGCTTCGCGATGGGATGCCAGGGGCCTAGAAGACACGACCGGGGATCCCAGAGGGGGCTGCCGGTATAACGCTTCTAGATGGTGTTTACCGAGCGTCCCATCCGATCGGCGAAAGGTGATTTTGAGCCCACGCCCGCCCATGGTGAGGGTTTCCACGATGATCGGGAACCATCGGCGATGGTCCTTCATCCATAAGATTTGACCGGGCTTGACATCGACCCGCCGTGCTTTTAACGCCATGTCAATGCCCTCCCCCACGCGATCATCGAATCTATTGTTAAGTGGGGTGTTTGAGCGCGGCCACATCCCGTGATAGCTGGTTGACGTTTGCCTGCAAAGCCGCAATTTGGTCGCGTAAAGCCCGCTCTGTCATGCGCTGCTGATTACTCAGCACCACCAACATACTGGCCAGAACGTCGGGGGAATAGGAGTTTTGGAGCAAACGGGCGACCTCCTTTCAACTAATGATACTTCCAGTCTCTGAGGCGGTGCCGGGCGGTCATGTTGTGGGGTGCCGATATAAGGCCGCCAACGTTTGCTTGCCCTGCGTCCCATCCGATCGGCGAAAGGTGACTTTGGGCCCCTTGCCGCCATCGATGACCGCTTCGACCACCACCGGCACCCATATCTTGTGTTCTTTAAGCCAGAGAGTGCGGCCTGGGTGCGCATCGGGTAATTGCGCTTTTGATGCCATGCAGATCCCTCCGGGAGCATGTCAGGAATAGACTTCGCCGACTTTCGGGGCATCTCCTTCTGTTAGACTGGTGTTTCCAGGGATTCGTCAAAGTCCGGTGGACTGAAATGAGCGCAGCGACAACTGAACTTGGACGACCGACGTGGGAAACGGGGTCATCCAGAAAGGGAGATGGCGAAGCAAGACGAACCGACGTCGGTTTGTCTGGCACCTTTGTCACACGATAGGATGTGTAGTTACTGGCGCCGGGCCGTCTCAGGCGCCAATCACTCGGAGGGCCTGATCTCGATCAGCATTATATTGACGCGTCGCCTGAGCCAAATTGGGATGGCCGTGGAGTCGAAGTAAGCTCACCGCCAGATTGCGCAGGGTCGCCATGACACGCGGACCGTGACCGGTCCGAATTTGGGATCGGTCTTCGTCAAACAC
>JAKBXD010000162.1 GCA_021840785.1 Pseudomonadota bacterium | reverse complement strand
GCGTAAATAGGTGGAAAAAATAGCGATGATGGTGCGGACTTCGTCGCCAATGAGCGGACGCTATGATATCGTTTGGTTAGAGATGTCCAATAAAGGAGGCACCCGCGATGCCGGAGACCACCGACCACCGGGAGTATGTATATTTCGTCGATGGAGTCAAATACACCACCGAGAATGCGAATGTGACTGGGCAATATATCATGTCGCAAATTCCCGGTTTCGATCCAGCGTACAGCGTGTACCTCGAGGGCCATGGGGACGACGCGGACGAGTTGATTACCGCGTCGACAACGATATCGTTGGAACACGGCGATAAGCATTTCTACACGGTACCCCCAGCCTCATTTGGGCGAGCATGAACGAGTTGGTTGCGGCGCAGCTGGAGCAGGTACAAGGCGCTTATGGGGCGGAAATAGAGCGTTATCCCGATGGGGTTGTACTGGTTAGTTCAGAGTTCGTGTTGCCGCCCGGCTGGAATAAGTCGCAAACGAGAATCTGGGTGGTGGTTCCCGTTGGCTATCCCGTGGCGAAACCAGATTGCTTCTGGACCGAACCAGACCTGCGGTTGCAGAGTGGTTCCATGCCAAATAATACAGGGAACACGCGCCTACCTCATCATAATGAGCCGCTATTGTGGTTTTCGTGGCACGCGACCAAGTGGAACCCCAATAAGGATACCTTGTTGACATACCTCCGTCTGGTCGAAGCACGGCTAAGGGATGTGCGATGAAGCGCCTCGTCTTCCCGGAATCGCTATTTTCATACTTGAGAGATGGGTTGTTCGATGACACGTCGATCGAAAGTTGTGCGGTCTTATTCCTGAGCAAATCGCTAGATGAGGACCGAACACATTATTTGGTTCGGGAGATTGTGTTGGCCCCGCCCGAGGCCTACACGCAAAGAACCGCAAGCGCGGCCGAACTAAAGTCGACGTTTGTCGCGACCCTTGTCAGCCGGGCCCGTAGGACGGGCCTCACCATCTGTTTCGTGCATACCCATGTGGGTTTAAACGCCTCAGCGCCCGAATTTTCTTGGGTAGACGACCAGGGTGAGCAAAGGTTGCTACCCATGCTGGAACTGCGTACAGGGACGCGCGAACACTTGGCCTTGGTCATGTCGCGATACGGCATGGCCGCGCGCATTATGGGGACTCCACATCACGTCGAAGTGCGCCGCGTCGGCTCACGAGTCGTTTCCGCCTCCTTCACGTCATTGGCGGAGGATTCGAGGGCTCGCTACGACCGGCAAATTCGAGCGTTTGGTCAAGACGGCCAACACTTGCTGGCCAATCAAACGGTGGCTATTGTGGGGGTGGGGGGGACAGGATCGCATGTCGCGCAGGCGTTGGCCTACCTAGGGGTAGAGAACTTGCTTTTGGTGGATTATGATACCGTCGCGGAAACCAACTTAAACCGGTTGGTTGGGGCTACCCACGCGGACATTGGACACTTAAAAGCGGCGGTCGTAGCAGACTACATTCGGCACATCAACCCACGCGCTCACGTACGCATCATCAGTGGCGATGTGACGCAGCGAAGTGTGAGTCGTGGCTTACGACATGTGGATTTCTTATTTGGGTGTACGGATTCTCATGGAAGCCGCGCGGTGCTTAACCAACTGGCCTACCAGTACTTGGTACCTGTCATCGATATGGGCGTCAGTCTTGGAGGCCGCGAAAGGACAGCCTTGCGCATTACGGGGCGGGTACAAATGTTGGCTCCGGGACTCGGGTGCATGGTGTGCGGTGACTTGTTGGATTACGACCAGGTCCGATGGGATTTGATGAATGAGACCGAGAAACGGGCTGACCCGTATTTTATTGGGCAGGGCGAACCCGCGCCTGCCGTGATTTCTATCAACGGCACCGTGGCGTCCTTGGCAGTCACGATGTTTCTATCCGCCGTTCTAGGGATCGGGAGCAATGCCCGTTTGCAAATTTATGATGGCAGCAGGGGGACGGTGCGCGCAGCCCAAATATCGCCTGTCGGCGGGTGTGTGGCGTGTTCGATGGCCGGTTCTTTCGCACGCGGCGATTCGGTGGAATTGCCTCATAGGATGGATTAGGATGACGAATCACGGACGGACTGATGTTCTTTGGCTTTCGGAATCTCAGCCATCTCCAAAACTGACCGAAGAATTCAATCATCGGAACCTGCAATTGATGGCGGTCGAGCCAGGGGACATCCCAGACCGAATTGCATTGGCGCGAGCCATCATCCTTCCATACTCCGCGGGTTGCCGCGAAACGGCCCAAGAAGTTCTTCAAAGCAACCGACTATTAGACCAGGGGGTCATGGTCGCGGTTCTCCATCCGGAAGCGGACGCTATGCAGGCTCAGAAAGATTTCACGGGTATGATGGGGGGCTCTCGGGACCGTGTACGACTCGTGACCGATTCTCCGCCCCACCTGATTGCACAGAAGGTCGCCGACTACGATCCCGGACCGCCCGAAAATATGGGAACCGAAATCATCGGGACCGATATTCCCACTCTGCAACTGTTGTTGCGACGGGCATTCTCAGACAGCGACAAGGTCGAGCTCGAGTCACTCACAGTCGGCACCGAAGCCTTGGCATTTCGTGGCGAAGTAACGGGGGCAACGAAATGGGCAGCACCGTCCCCGCTACCTTACTTCGTAAAGTATGCGCCCGTCTACCGAATAGACAAAGAGCTCAAGAACTATCGGCGATATGTGGGGTCCTATATCCCCTTTAACCATCGGCCCAACCTGGTCTATGAACGTTGCCTAATGGGCGAAGCGAACGGGCTGTTGGTGGGCGACTTCGTGGAGAACTCAGAACCGCTCGGTCAGGCCGTCTCACGGGGGACCGTCCATTCGACGATTCACTCCCTCTTTCAAAGTGCCTTGCGCGGGTGGAGGCGCCAGGCATTCCACGATCCGGAACAGCAGTTTGCCGTTGAACGAGTCGCTTCCATCTACGACAGTTTACAACGGGACTGCCGACTAGAGCTCTTTCGTTCCCAAATTGCGAAACCCATTGACAATCTATCCGCGGCACTAGGAGCCACCATGACCTGTCAGGATCTCGTTGCGCAAGTCCGACAGTTCCCGCGCGTGCGACACCTGAGAGGTCTCATCCATCGGGACCTTCATGCGAATAACGTGCATGCCCATGCATCCGATGCCATTCTCCTAGACTTCTACGCGGCCAGTTTCGGGCCCCTCTTGTATGATGCGGCCTTGCTAGAGGTGAGCTTTGCGTTTGAACTTGATTACGGTGAGGGCGATGACGATCAGTGGACGCATGCAATCGCCGAATTGTATTCGGACCGAGCCATAAAACATCCCTTGTCGCCGAGAACCTATCGCGGCGCTTACGCAGGACTAATGGACGCCATGCAGGAGATACGATTGTACGCCCAGGGCCTGCAACTTGAGGAAGGCAGTTACGCGCAGGCTTTGGTCATCGCGTTGCTCCGAGTTGCATCACGCCCTGCCATGATGCAAAAGCACCCGACACGGAGCGCATACGCCTTGGTGACTGCCGAGCGACTACTTAGAACGATGGGAAGTGGAGATGGCGATGAGGGAAACTGCGTCTAGAATTACATGGAAAGGCACGGTCGCGCGACGACATGAGGTGGGGGATTTACTCCAATCCCCGGGGGATACCGTCATGGTTGCCAGGGGCCGCCCTCGTTTGATTATCATGTTGTGCCCATGCGGATGCGGGGAGAACATCGTCATCAATGTCGATGAGAACGCGGGACCTGCATGGTCGGTGTTTACCGACGGGGCGAACCCAAGTCAATTGACTCTGTATCCCTCCATTTGGAGAGATACGGGATGTGGTAGCCATTTTATTGTGTGGGAAGGACGCATATTAGGCGTCCGCCAACGTCGGGCCTCCCTGACTATTGAACCCTCGATAATGATCAGAGTGGATAATTCGTTATCGCTGCGTGGGCGTCATTTTTCCGAAGTTGCCAATGAACTCTCGGAGAACCCATGGACTGTACTATGGGCGTGCCGCCACCTCGTCCATGAGGGCAAGGCTCTGGAAGGTCCTGACGAAGGCGTATTTTCACTGTCCGCTCCAAGGAGCAATCCGCACGGCGGACTTCGTGAATGAACCTGCGCTACATCCAGTACGAGATCTAGACTACGGTGCAATCGTGGAACTCGAAGCATCGACCGTGATAATGACAACTACGCGCGACGAATGACGGGCATGGGTAAGATTACGGAGCCCCAAGGCCGGTTGTATCTTTCGCCTTCGGTGGAGCCCTTGGGTGGCCTTGGGTAGCCTGTCCAGGCCCATTGGCCACCGGGCGATGCCGTGTAGCAGATGGCGCCGAGACGACTGTTGTCGTCGCTGTAACAAGACGCCATCTATTTGCCTGCGGCATCCATCGCTGGTACATTGCCTGATTCCTGCGAATGTACTGAGTGTCATCAACTTTACTTCCAAGCCCCGGGCCGTTGTAAACAACTTTACTTCCAACCTTGTGCCCGATTTGGCTCCAGGTGTCAACAACTTTACTTCCCACTTGGGGAGTGTCAACAGGTTTACTTCCCAAGTGTCAACAACTTTAGTTCCCTGTACACTCGTACATGTCCGGGGAAGTAAACTTGTTGACACATCAACTCCCGCAAAACCGCGATTCGATGCCACCCCAACTTCAAGTGTCAACAACTTTAGTTCCAAACCCTGGAAGTAAAGTTATTGACAGTCCGCCCA
>JAKBXD010000161.1 GCA_021840785.1 Pseudomonadota bacterium | reverse complement strand
GGCTATCGGATCCACCCATGTCCAGTGTAACGCCCAGTTCGCGACTAGACTAATTAAGGCGGTGGACGCCATCCAAGCACAGACCACACTCTCTGCGGCGTCTGCCTTCAACGCCGCGCTCCCTAAGGCCTGCCCCAGCACCCGTTTGGATCGGGCCAGCCAGAACATAAGTCCCGCAGAAACCGCTGCCAGGCCTGTGCCCAATGGGCTAGGGGCCTCTCGGAGATGGCCAAACAGTTCCCAAATCGCAGCCCCGATGAGGTAGACCACCAATACGCCCAAGAGTCCTACGGCCCATCGTGCGGCCCGATGCTCGGCCTCTTCCACGATTTCGTCGTCGTCGCCACGCACCTGGATGGTCAAACGCTGGACCAAAATGCTGGCGGACAACAGCTCAATCAGGCTATCAGCACCAAACCCCGTTAACGAAACGGAGTGGGCTCGTACGCCAGCCCAGAGAGCGCCAGCCGCTTCGATGACCATCCAGCCAATGGACACCCACTCTAGCCGCAGCGCGCGGCGCGCCATCACGGTTGTTTCCATACGTCTGCATAACCTCCCATGGTCGTATTGCCGGGGTGCATCGTGGCACCCGGGTGCCGCCACGCGACGATCTCCTGTCCCGACGGTCTATCCTCTACCGGCGGGTTAGTGGGTGGCCGGGTCGATGGCCCGATTGGTGGACTCGCCCCCTCGCTCGAAGACCGGCGCCACGCGGTGTGCCTGTGCTGTCCGAAATCTTTGCTATCGGAAGACGTGGGACGGCAGGAGCCACCCGGGGTGGCCCGCCTCGAATACATTAAATCTAATGCACCATCCCTGACATGCCAAGCGGGCGCTCTGGGCCTATGCCTATTTTCGTTCCAACGTCTCACTACGCGTAACAGGACTCCCCCAGGTAGGATCACCGCTGCCTCCGATTCCTGGCGCAAGGCGACTCCCTATGGGGGGTGGCCGGGGACGTCTGAGGCAATCTGAAATGCCCATGCCCCCCAAATCTCCCACCAGGTCGCCTCACGCCACAGTTCTGAGAGAAACGGATAGCGGCAAGTGATCCCGCGCCCCATGGCGGCGCCGCACACCGTCATCCGATCGGGTAGACAGCAACATGTCATCGTCGGTTTTGACATGGCGAATCGAGCACATCCTCCAAGGCTGAAGGCTTCGAAGGTTCGTAACGGCTCCCCACACTCTGCGTAAACGACATATGCCGGCCCTCTGCTGGGCTACCGATCGCCGGGGTTCCGCAGCACCCGTGGGCCACGCAACGGCGCATCAGTCGTCCGCGCGCTCGGTGTCCAACAAAGTGGTGAACCACGTCCTCTTTTGTTAATAGGGTTTCGCTATCAAGGAGGGGTCAGGCTGGCATCCGGTCTCATATCCGCACGACCCGATACGACAGACTCATGGCCTGCTCCATCATTCCTCGGGCACGGGAGCGGTAGGGCACCGTCCGCCGCGGTGCAATACGACACCGTGCCGAATTTTTATCCGCCGTAGCGCGAACCGTTCGAGTCCTTCACGGCCACGAGGGTCGGGATTATCCCTAAAACCAGACACCCCGCGGCGACGTCAATCGCCGCGGACAGTCCGTGCCATTGGGCGATGGCCCCCACTCCCCAGGCTCCGAACGCCCCCACCGTATTGCCCAGACCCATCGTCAGTCCGGACGCCAACCCTAGCTTATCCGGAAACAGCGACTGGCCATAGACGAGCATCACCGCCCCCGCCCCGTTCACGGTAAAACCCCAGATCGCCACCACCATCCAAAACGCCCACCCCGTTCCTGTTGTGGCCATGCCCCCCACGGCTGCCGAGATGCTGGCCCCGAACAGCGACCCAACCAACACCGGACGCACCCCCCAAGCGTCCGAGACCGATCCGCCGAGGAGATTCCCCATCATTCCGGCGGCATACACTACCGCCAGCACGGCGCCGGTCTGCGTTGGGCTGCCGCCCCGCTGGTGCCACACGAGCGGCAGCAGCGTGAGCAGGCTCGCAGTCCCCAAATTTCGCAACACCATGAGCACACCAAATCCCCGACCCCGCTGCCACACCGCGCGCCATGAGACGCGCGGCGCCCGATGGCGAGATAGGTCCGGCCGCGGAATCGTGCGAGCAGAAAAGTACAGCGCCCCGGCCGCGAGCAACCCCGGCCCTGCCAGGCTTGCCACCCCCCACGATCCCCACCCGTGCCACAGCGCCACGACGGCTAAGGGAGCCAAACTGTGCCCGATCATGCCGCTGACCATCCATCCGCTCAGGGAACGGCCCCGGTGCGTCTTCTGATTGCGGCTGACCAGGGCCGCCATGTGGGGATGAAACGCGGCGTTGCCCACACCGCCCAGCATCAGCGCCACCGCGAAGACGGCGTAGGTGGGCGCCCATGCCAAGCCCAGGGCATTGCCCACACTGCCGACCACCAGGCCACCGACAATAAACCAGGGGCCGCCCCGACGATCGGCCCACGCCCCGAGCAGGGGTTGCAGGGCTTGTGTCGTGAGGGCTAACAAGCCCGCCAACAGGCCGGCTTGACCGGCGGCAAAGTGCCATCGGTGCATCAACATGGGTAGCAACGGGAGATAGAGGGTGGGGTACCCATCATTGATGGCATGGGCGCTAGCCCAGAGTGCGGATTCGATCCATGAGACCCGCGACTTCGCCGCGCTGCCCGTCATCACGGCCTATTGGCCTCTTTTGCTGCAATGGCTGGCTTATCATACCGTACCGCCAGAAACCCTGCATCGGCCAAGGAACGGACGGCACAATAGCGGGATTCCCACGCCCACGCCTGCTCTACCGTGCATTCCCCGGGACCTATATAAAGGTCGCCACGGACCTTTGAAGGTCTTTTGGCCATCAGTGTGGTCAACGCCGAAAGAGTCCAAAAATGAGCTCCATGATACACCGATGTCGGATCGGCTTGGCCTCGCGTGCGATAGTGGCGGGCCCACGGTCCCGCGCCGTGAATCAAGCCCAAGACCAAGCGGCCGCCGGGTTTGATGATGCGCATCGCTGCTTTCAATGCCTCCTCCGGATGGTCCACAAATTCCAGGGTTACGTGCATCAACCCGGCATCGAAGGAAGCTGACGCCCAAGGTAAGCAAGTTAGATCGCCGCGGACCCATTCGACGCACCCTAATGACATCTTTGCTGCGGGCTTTGGCCAACATGGCTTCGGATTCATCCACACCGACCACAACACATCGCACATCGGCCATCCCGAGGACATACGTTTCGGTTCCACAGCCCAATTCCACCAAAGGCTCTCCCGGGTGGGGATCCAACAATTCCCCCACCATTTGGCGCTCGCCGGCATCGACCAAGGCGCCGAGGGGCGTGGGACAAAACGCGTCATAGCGATCCGCGACGGGATCAAAGCACGCCACGGGCTGCGGCCTCCGCTTTCATGATGCGCAACCGGATGTTCAGCGGGTTACAAAGTGCCCCGCGTACCTCCACGACCCCAGCCCGCGCCGCTATGGGGTCCGCACCCAGGACCTGCACCACGGTCTCGACGGGACGTCCCCGCCAGCCGTGTGTCATGATGTTCGGTGTGGAGGAGATCCTCGACGACCCGCTCGAACTCGGGTTTCGAGATGAGCCCCTGCGCATAGCGCTCTCGCGCCATGTCCAACGGATTAGAGGACGGGACATTTAAGGAACTCCGCGGGTGTCCATTCATCACGCGAGTGAATAGAGCCCAGCCCACCAAGACCATCATGCCCATCCCCAATAGCGGGAAAACCCATCCCAATCCCCATCCGATTATCATCGGCACAATGCCCACGACCCTTCTGGAATGACTGCTCTACGCTTTACGCTTGCCACGCGCTTCATCCCGTCCGCGAACCGCTTAACGACTATCGGCACAGAACCTGTTTGACCCACCGGGTTCAGTCCGGACAAGGTACATTCGGATATCTACCCTATCGCCGTCGCGGAGGCGGCCGATGGCCGTCGGGGTGGATCTACCACCATTGCGCCCACCAGTGACGCTCAAACGCTACCTTGCCCGCGTGCCAATGCCGCCCGGGTTTATACGCATGGACGGCAGGTGTCGGCTCGGCATAAAAATTACCGCGAGCAAAACCAGCGATGCCCCGCCCCATTTCAATGAAACACTCACCAGCGCCGTCAAAGGTCGGTTCCGTCTCGCGCTCTGTGATCCGGTGTGCGATAATGTCCGCGACCACCTCCCCCTGACGGTGGGCAAAAACCCCCGCCTTGGGCAGAGGCTTTCCCAGCGCCAACGGAATGCCGGTGACGTCCCCAATGGCGAAGACGTCCGGAAATCGGGTTTCCAAGGTGTGGGGGTCGACCGCCACCCAGCCGTCGGCGGGCGCCAGACCGGCCTCGGCCACCACGGTGGGCACCCGGTGGGGAGGCACATAGGCCAAGAGGTCATACGAGACCGACGCTTCGGGGAACGTCAGAACCCGGGCCGACGCATCGACCTGGGAGACGACGTGTTGAGGCTGGTAGGCGATGCCGCGCTCCGTGAGGGCATCCACCACGGCCTGACTGACGGCGGGTCCCGCTACCCCCATTGGGGCGGGCTCGGCCGCCCAGACCTCGACGGTCACCCGATCGCGGCGATGGCGCTTGCGGAGCACCCCATCGATCAGCATGGCCGCCTCATACGGGGCCGCCGGGCACTTAAAGGGGACCCGGCTGATGAGAACGACTACGCGGCCCTGGTCCACGGTTTGCAATTGCTCCCAGACCGCCTGCGCACCGGCGACCGTATAG
>JAKBXD010000160.1 GCA_021840785.1 Pseudomonadota bacterium | reverse complement strand
CGACCAGATTGATGTTCGGTATTCATGCCTCTGAATCATTCTCAGCAATCAAGCTCTAACTCTCTGTGAGGCATAGAGAAAGGAGGTCTGAGATGAAAGCTGAAGCGACGAACCTCTTGCAGTGGCAAGCGCGGTTTGGCACGGAAGAGGCCTGCTTGGAGGCGCTGAAACAAAAGCGCTGGCCCGAGGGGTTTCGATGTCCGAAATGCGGCCATGACCGCGGATACTGGATCGCCGGACGAAAACTCTTTCAGTGCGGGCACTGTCGCCATCAGACCTCGGTGACGGCCGGCACAATTTTTCATTCGTCCAATGTGCCCCTGGTGCAATGGTTCCTGGCCATCTATTTGATGGCGAGCGACAAGGGCGGATTGTCCGCCCTGCGGCTGTCGAAGCAGATTGGGGTCTCCTGGATCACGGCTCACCGGATGTTGCGCCGCATGCGCCGCGCCATGGGCGATCGCGACAGTCTGTATCGCTTGGAAGGGCTGGTAGAGTTGGACGATGCCTTTGTCGGTGGACGCCGGTCTGGGGGGAAGAGCGGTCGAGGGGCCGAAGGCAAAACACCGATCTTGGTTGCCGTGGAAAACCGGGGCAAGAAGGCGGGCTTTATTGCCATCGAGACGACGCCTTCGGTCTCTGCCGACCGGATTCGCGAATTCGCGCGGCGACGCTTGCGCCCCAAGCAACCTACCCGCACCGACGGCTTAATAGCGCTGCGAGTTCTCGGAGAGAGCCAAGAGCATGAGGGGCGCGTGACCAAACCGCATCAGGTGGACGAGTGGTTGCCGTGGGTACACATCGCCATTGGTAACCTCAAGGCCTTTCTTTTGGGCACATTCCATGGGGTATCCGGCAAATATCTGCAGGAATATCTGAACGAGTTTGTCTATCGCTTCAATCGCCGTTTCTGGGAGCCAGAACTGCCCCTGAGGTTGCTCAATGCCTGTATGGAACATATCCCGGTCCGGCTTGTTGCTGAGAAAGGTTAACAGGCATGTTACTTTTTGAATGGCGCTCTTAAATGCGGATATATCATCCACCATAGATTATTTTCTTGATCGGCACAGTTTCGCATACGGTTATGCAGATATGGGGCTCTATGGGAAGTGTTCTTAACGGTGAGGTTGGCATGCCGCGCACAGTTCCGGATCTATTTCCCTAAAATTCTGATCTTTTCATTTTCCTCATGCAGGGCGCGCGATGCGCCCCCGCTTCACCAGGAGTATCGACTTGAATTTTTCCCACAAGAAAAAGGCTATTCTCACCGCTACGATCGCCGCGTGGGCGATCGCCCTCTACCCCTCCGCTGCCGTCGCCTCGCCCGTCGTACCGGTGTACCACAATGCCGGCAGCATCTCGGCACCGACCTCAATTCCCGAACGGGATACGCGGGACGTTCTGCATCCCATCACCGTGAATGCCGCCGACAAGGATTGGGTGACCCACGTCCTGCCGACGGGACGCATCGTGTCGCCAGTAGGTACGGTGGACGGGACTCCAAACTTTGCAACGAATATCGCGGCTTTGGGTCCGGATCACATCGCCGTCCTGGCCAACGGCGCTACACGCGCGCAGACGGTGACGCTCTACGACACCAAGACCCTACGGGCCGTCGCTCAGTTGGCGGCCTACAAGGAGAACGTGGTCCCACGCGCCGCGTCATCGACGCTGAGCGCCATAGGCCACCAGAGCCTCTACCAGGGGATCGCAGCGGGACCGGATCACACCTTCTTTACGGCGGGTGGCGACAGCAACGACGTTGCCGAGTTTCGCTTTGAGGACGGAAAAATCCAGCTGCTGCGCCGCTACCCTTTGCAGTGGCAAGCCTTCCCCAAGGATCAGTATCCTTATTATTACCAGGGGGAACGCAAGCCGGGCAAAGCACGGCTCTTTTATCCCGATGCCGTAGCTCTTGGGCCGAATCATCGGCACCTTTTCGTCGCCGGCATGCTCAGTAACAGCGTGGCGCGCATCGACCTCAAAACGCGCCAAACCCAGTACCTCAATGTTGGGCCTTACCCCTTCGCCCTGACTCTGGCCGATGGCGGCAAGCGGTTGGTCGTCAGCCTGTGGGGGGCCGATGCCGTGGCGGTGCTGGATCCCGCCGACTTCAAACTCCTGGGCACCGTCGCCGTGGGTCCACAGACCGGTCCCGATAACCGTGCCGCCGGCGTCCACCCCACCGCTTTGGTGGCGCGGGCGGATGGCCCGCAGGTGTACGTTGCTCTGGCCAACACCGACCAGGTGGTGGAGGTCGACAGCCAGACTCTGAAGACCATGGCGGTGCTCAACGACAGCCCTTACCCCGATGCCCCGCCCGGCTCTTATCCCGACGCCCTGGCCATTGCCGATGGCAAGCTCTTTGTGGCCAACGCGGGCAACAACGATGTGGCCGTCTACGACCTCGCCAGTGGCAAAGCCCTGGGTTTGATCCCCACCGGTTGGTATCCAACGGGGATGACCGTCAGCCAAGACGCGCTCTATGTCGTCGCCGCCAAGGGCCTCGGCACCGGCCCCAATGTCCAACACCAATGGGTTGGCAACATGATGGATGGCCTGGTCCAAAAAATTCCACTGAACGAACTCTCGGAAAAACTTCCGGGATGGACCAAAGCGGCACTCGACAACGATGGCTTTTCCGAGCCACAACGCAGGGCACGGGAAGCGGAAGACCAAAAAGTCACCGGATTTTTACGCAAACACATTCGTTACGTCGTCTTCATCCTCAGGGAGAACAAAACCTTCGATGAGGATTTCGGCGACTACAAGCCCGCGGGCGCCTGGGCCGACTCCAAACTCGATCTGTATGGTCCGAGGCAAGTCCCCAACCTGTACGATCTTGCCCATCATTATACCCTGTTCGTGAATTTCATGGCCGATGGTGAAGTCACCGCTCAGGGACACCAATGGACGACGGCCGCCAGCGATTCGGACTTTGTGCAGCGGACCTGGCCGGAGTACTATTCCGGGCGCGGACTCGTGGGCAACCCCGGCTGGACGCAGCCCCTCATTCCCGTGGGCGCGCCTGGGAAAGCGGATTTCCATCCGAGTTCCGATAATCCCTACTCGGACTATCGGAACCTTTCTGCTTTGGGCAAGTGGACAAATCCCTGGATCAGTTATCCCGAGCGTTTGTTCCTTTTTAACGATCTTCTCAATCACCACGTCTCTTTTGAGGACTTTGGGGAGTTTGTTTCCCGCTCCGAGGCGGGGAATATTTCTGCGGCCATGAAGCAACATTTGGCCACCGGTTTCCCCGGTTGGGATCGGATGATTTTGGATACCTACCGGGAGAAAGTGGCGGAAAACTGGTTGAAAGCCCATCCCGGCGCCAAGTTCCCCCATTTCATCTACATCTGGCTGCCGGACGATCACACCGCTGGGCGCTCGCCCTGTTACTACACGCCGGACTATTATGTGGCCAACAACGATTATGCGACGGCCAAATTCATCCATTATCTCTCGACCACGCCGCAGTGGAAGCACATGGTCGTGTTCCTCACGGAAGACGACGCCCAGTCCGGGGCCGATCACATCAACGCCCACCGTACCCTGGCCTTGGCCATGGGTCCTTGGGTGAAGCGGGGTTTCCTGGAGACCAATCTCTACTCCCAGGTCAACATCCTCAAAACCACCGAGGCGATTTTCGGCCTACCTCCCATGTCGCAATGGGATCAGAATGCCAGTGTCTTTCGTGGCATATGGACCGATCATCCGGATTTTGCGCCAACGCCCAAACCCACTCCCATCCAGATACCGGTGGCCTTCAACAGCGGTGCGTGCACCAACGTCAAGCTTTTGCGACGTGAGGTCGGCATGACCGGACACTCCCTGAGCGGAAAGTGGTTCAAAGAGCACGAAGATACTCTGGAGGCCAAGCTACCGCCTTTGGCCAAGGACGTGCGCTATAGCCCGACCACACTACTCAAAGTGCCGGGGCCGGAGCAAATGAAGCAGGAGTGGGTCGCAGCCAAAGGGGAGAAGTCCTACGACCAGGTAATGGCCTACCTGCGCCGGATAGCCGCGAAACACCACGCCCCGCTCGCTGCATTCCGCGCCGGGGAGGACGAGTAAGAAATAACCCCCAAGGATCGGTTGATAGTTGCCGACGGAGCGTCTGGCACCACTGGCGGTAAGCCAGATCGGCTATAATCGGTTCATAGTGGAGCGAACGTGCCAGGAAGTCGGTGAACCACAGCCGCCGATTCCTGGGTAACACCGAGGGAGGATACGGACTTGCGATACCTGACGCTGTTTTTCCTGTTCGTTCTATCCTCGACTCCGGCTTTCGGCGGCAGTGCGCCAGCAAAGCAACATACGTGGACGCTCCCAGTCGCTCCCGGACAGAGCCTGCGCATCAAGCTACCCGTCCAGGACTGTACCATCGTATCCACTCCCGGAACCGAGTTGAAGGTAGTCTGGCGATTGTGGGACGAATCCGGTTCGGCCGTACCGGTCACCACCGCGCGCAAGCTCATGATTTCTGTGACAATGGATAGACATGTGGTTCTGGTCCAAGGATTGGATGACGCCAACCTGGCATCCAGTAATACTACGTGGGAAGGAATCCCTCAGGGTCTGGATGACATCGTCAACTTGCCAAATACCATACGGACTTGGTTGAGCAAAAACACCCCCTCGGACGTCTCCAGCACGGCGCTCTCCACTACCGTTCACGCATCCGTAACCGTATATGTACCCGAGCCTCTTCCGGTGAATGCGCAGCTGGGGGTTGGTAATTTTCGCTTTATGAATC
>JAKBXD010000159.1 GCA_021840785.1 Pseudomonadota bacterium | reverse complement strand
CCACGCGCACCTAATATCCAGCTGTTTTCATTGGACTATTTTCAGGTCGCTGTTCAATTCGGGTCAAACTGGATTCGAAATGGACTCTGATAATAAAAATGACTGTTCCCGCATTGTTAATGCGGGAACAGTCAATAGTTTAAGTGCAGTCATTAAGAGAGACGGGCCATAACACCCGTCGCAAAATTATAAAGCCGCACCAATATCATGTCAAGTAATTATAAACAAAAATACACATGATGCCTGAATAGTTAAAAAACTCAATTGATATTTATACCAACAATAATATAATTTATTATAATAATTGATTTATATATTCTGATTTGATACATAATTCATTTTCAATCACTATGCCTCAATTTTATTTTATCTGCCGCTCTCCTCGGCATGGCGCACCTGCTTTGAGTTGAGCAACATCCTGAAGGAGGTCACGTAAATCATCCGCGCTGACCCTATCAGCCGCCATGACGAGACGAATCAAATGATCACGGAAAAAGTTGTCTATCGATAAATGTGGGGTACGACGATAGATCAAACACAAACTCCTGTGCGGAACAGCATTCCGATTCACAGGAGTCATCAGCCTTACGGCGGTTTACCGGGGACTCCATCCCGTACACTTTGTTATCGAATATCAGCTATCTGGTCAATGAGTGAAACGAGAAGGGCCCGATTCATTTCATCTCGCTTCGAACCAGACTCCCGGTTGACGAGGAGGATGGAAAGATCTGCTGCCAGACTCTTGAGAGCCAGCCGGGCTTATGGTTCCCGTAATGCAACACACGCGCCCGCTCGATCGTCACCAGACCGCTCTGCATCATGGAATCGAGAACCGGCAGAAATGCCTCAATCTTGTCCGTTGCATCAACGATTTCGATGATTACAGGATGATCATCGGAAAACGGCAATAAATGTCCCTCATGCAGCCGTTTCGTATGACCAAAGCCGAGCGGCCCACGTAATACGGTCGCCCCCGCGAGCCCGCGGTCCCGGGCAGTTTGAACAATAGCAACGAACAGAGATGTCATGCCATGTTGATCGGCCGAACTGATATAAATACGAAGAAGTAACGCTTCGTGTGGAACGTCCATGACTGTTTCCTCCTGGCATGCGTGGCCGATTCATACGGATGCAGATTGAGATGGCATTATCATCCGGACTTTCAGCGCCTCCATCGTGACCATACCCGATGGGATCATGGGCTCGATGATCGGAAGAAACGCTTCTATCCGGTCTGGCCTGTCGATGATCTCAACGATGATCGGCTGATGAGCGCCAGCATCGATGTTAATACCCGTTCTGACCGAGCGCGATATCCCAAACCCCATTGGGGCACGGAGCGCCGTACCCCCGGCTAGCCCGGCTTTCATCGCTGCTTCGAAGATGGTTCTATAGAGGGGCTCATCGCCCACCATATCCTCCTCGCCAAGGAATATCCTGAGCAAAAGCGCGTCTTCCATGCTGCGCATCAAGGTCCTCCTTCAAGTTCGGATCGATTGGGCCCGGGCAACGACGCCGACAAAATCTAGCGCCAGAAAATGGCAAATGTCAGCAAGAAACGCTCCCTCTCAACCAGACCTGAACTGCGACAGCGTGGCGCAGGCGTGTGGGTGCCACATCGGATTACGCCGCACGATGTCGCGTCACGGGAATGGAAACGATATGTCGGCCCGGCACCATGCCGCAGAGCAGTTCAATTGCTGTTTCGGCTAGCTTCGGTGCGCAGCAGAACTCAACGTTGAGTGGAAGATCTACGTCGAAATGCATCAAGTCTGCCGCAGGCACGATCTTTTTCTATTCAACCCAGCGATCACACGCAGTACCAAAATTCTATCCAGACCCAAATGATCGTTCAGTAGGTTGAGAACTTCGTACATCAGTGACTTGAACTATCCACTATCGGATTCCTGAATATTGATCCTGACAAGTATGACCTGTTCAGTCATATTTATCTCCTTTCGCCTGTCGTGTATTGTTGCTGTTGCCGAAGATCTGGCGGTAGAGGTCACGGCCAAAGCTGGTCGACAGTGCTTTGCCGGGCAGGATGCGGAAGCTCCGCGTACCGTCATCTGCGCGCTCTGGGCGCAGAAACTGGACAAATGAACCACCCTGTTCAGCCAGAAGCTCAGCGAGGGCATACATGTGGGTTACGAATACGATGCGGGCACCGGCCTCGATCAGTGCGGTCACGATTTGACGCGAAATTTCGGATCCCTCGAGTTCGTTGGTTGCAGCAAAGGACTCGTTGAATAGAAAAAGAGGAGCGCGGCCAACTTGTTCGATGAGCCAGCTCATGCGGCGCAGCTCTTCGTCGAACTTGCCGCTATTCAACCCTCGGTCCTCATGTCGGCGATAATGCGTGAACACTCCGTCCCGCAGATCTGCCGAAAACTGCCGTGCAGTAACGAACATGCCTGCCTGCATCATGATCTGTGCAAGGCCTATACTGCGAAGATAGGTGGATTTTCCACCCTGGTTTGCACCGGACACGATAAGGACTGGTGCGTTCCCTGCCTCAAGATCATTGCCTACCACGTCGCCCTCAATCGAGAGTAACAAGGACGGATCCCGCAAATCATCGAACGCCAGGAAGTTTGCGCCTTTGCCGACCAGAGGAAAGCAGAGAGACGTTACCCGGTTTCGGAGTGCTGCACGCAGGTTCAGGCATGCGATATAAAAAGCAAGCTCCGTCCGAAGCATCTTGAAGAACGCGTTGACATGGTCCGCTGCTTCTGCGGTGGTTACCGCAACGTCGGCAAGTGCCGCGTCGCTGATCTCGGACAGAGCGCGGGCGCCGGACTCATCCCGCGGGTGAAGGCTGAAACGATAATTTGGCGGAGCGCCATTCAGGAGGTCCTTAAGCCACGCCCATCGCTCGGGCAAGAAATGCCTCAGGACGAAGTCACGACCCTCGTTGCCGAGCCCAAGTCGCGCGCTAAACAACACGCCGTGGCGGAAATGCAGCATGGCGAGATGCTGATCCATGTTCGCGAGATAGTCAGGATCAAGATCCTCCCGCAGCATCGCGCAGAGCCCGCATAGCGCCTGAGACGCGAAGAGCTCTTCGTGCTCTATGGCGAAGGCCACCAGATCGCCGATTACCCCACGCAGCCCCTCGAGCAGGCGCACCGAGCCCGAAAGCATGAGATCGGGGTGTCGATTGCTTGTCCCGTAGAACAGGATACTCTTTCGCAGCTCTAGCGGCGCCCGGGCGATGGTATAGAGTGCGCGGAATTCCTTTTCGTGGTCCATCGCATCGCGCAGCACCGACTGCCGCCACAGCACGGTTTCGTGATCGTTTCTGGCCGCATTGAGTAATGCGGCACGGGCTATCCGGTCCAGAAAATTATCGCCAGCGGCCATCGCCGCAAAAACTGGTGCCATTTCAAGATCCTGGACGAGTTCGTCTGCATTCGCGGGTGGCATCAGATCCGGGTCGAAATCACGGTCGACAAACATTAGCCGCGCCTTCATGCCAACCGCTCCCGCAGGCGCTCCAGAGTCAGCCCGTATTTCTCGGCAATTGAAAGAGCGTAGGCGAGGCCATCCGCCCTTCGGCGCACAACACGGAAGGTCCTTTCAGCAGGATTGTCGGGCTGCACCATGCTGGTCAGGCTGACCGTTTCTGGGCCGAGCGAGGCGAGTTCGTCCATGAAGGTTACACAGACGCCGATCGAACCAAGGTCGATAATCTTGTGCAGCACGGCATCGGCCAGAAACCGGGCATCGCGAAGCGCTGTCGAATTGAAGATCTCGTTCAGGATCAAGATACTGTCCGCCGTTGCGGTCTCGAGAATGGCGTGGATGCGTACCAGATCATCGTGCAGCTTGCCCCGCAACGTCGTCAGCGATTCTTCACGTTCGAAGTGCGTGAAAATGCGATCGAACAGTTTTAATCTCGCATACTGACCGGGTACGGTAAGACCGAGATTGGAGAAATGGTGCATCTGTCCGACCATGCGGGCGAAAGTTGTTTTGCCGCCCTGATTGGGCCCGGTGATGACGAAAATGCGTTCGGGGTCCCGCAATTCATAATCATTGGTCACGGTAGACATGCCGTTGGCGCGCAGTTTCTCGGCCAGGGCAAGATCGAACCCTTCCCGCACGCAAATAGCGTGATTTTCGATCAGAACCGGCCGGCAAAAGGACAATCCCGTAGCAGCAAGCCGATCGGTGAACGCGAGCCAAGAGAGGTAGAACTGTGCTTCGCGATCGAATTGGGCGATCAAGGGGGTGATGAACGTCCGATGATCCTCAACGTAGGTATCGAGGGTCGTGAAGGTCTCGGGATTCAGCTTCGCCACGCCAAACAGGATTTCTGCCGCGATGTGGTTCATCGTGCCGTCTCGTGGAAACTCTAGCTTGTGTTCTGGAGTCTTGCCTTGCCGAAATCTAGCGAAAAACTCAGCAATGATGCCGTTATAATCAGGTTCTTCCTCGAAGTCTCTCACCGTCACCGTGCCACTATTGATCAACACGGTATAGCGAATCGCATCCAGCGCCTGCCGGCATTGTTCTGAGCCGGCACAGAGCTCGTTAAAGCCTGGCGATGCCAGGTGCTCAACAAGCGCCGCCGTAAAATCCGCAAGGCCGGCGGACCTTGGGGCCGCTGCCGTCAATTCGTTCGACAGCGTTACCAATCCGGTACAATATCGGCTGACTGCGGTGACATGCCGTGCCGCGCGCTGATGCCGGACGTTCGATTTTTCTGCGAGCGCGATCTGTTCGCGCACTGCGCGCATGGTGTCTCCGAAACGGGTCAGCAAGTCTCG
>JAKBXD010000158.1 GCA_021840785.1 Pseudomonadota bacterium | reverse complement strand
GCTCAACGGGCTGAATTGGTACATGCTTTCGTCAGGAGAAAACCCAGAACAGATTGGAGTGTTTGGCCGGCATCATGACTGGCAAGCACCCTTGGATTTGAAAGGTCAGCATCGCCCGTCTGCCGCAATCGTAAGCCACCTCGGGGCATTAATTCGGGATTACGGTATGAGTCTCGCGGGAAGTCATGTACAACCCGAATGGCACCTGGGGTTGTATTCTGCCTACTACATGACCGAAGAGGCGGCAGGTGGCCCTAGCGCCCCGATAGTAAATCAGATTATGGATCAGCGCGAACGCTTTCATTTTGATGGGATCTATCGGGTGCTAGTGGCCGCCAACATACAGCTGGGGGCACTTTGGATTGATGCGCCAGATAAGGCCCTCGATGCGCGTCGCTATCCCTCGCTATGGGTGGCGACTACCCGCTACATGGACGAAAGCACGCAAGCGCGACTTGCAACCTATGTCTTATCCGGTGGACGCCTTGTGATTGGCCCAGAAATACCGGACCGGGACCTACAAGGGCATCCGTGTGGAACATTGCGCCGTGCGTTAGGACTGCCGGAAGTGGAACATCGTGGGGATCGTGGGGTGACCGAGATGGTAGCAGGGGATACGGTATATTGCCCAAGTTACGTCGCATTTGAGGAGAGCCCGGCCATCGAAGTCAAAGGACGCTTAGCGGAGACCCATGAAGTGACGGTGTTTGCAAAAGAAGTGGATGCAGGGAAAATCATGGTGGTCGGGATTGGATGGAGCGCCCTCTACGATCGTGATTATCGATTGGTGCGGGAATTGGCTACTGAATTTACGGGCCGACCACCTCGTATAGTCAATGACAACCCGTTAATCCATGTGAGCGTACGTGAGGGAACCCATGGCCAGTTTCTTTTTGTTCATAATCTGCATGACTATGCGGAGGAGACCCGCATCAGCCTCTCCGACCGACAATTCGACGGCATAGTATGGTCGCTTTCATTATCTCCACGGCAGGGTTTATTGTTGCCGTTTGGGGGTACACCCATTGCGGGAAGGCAATGGGTGATCGACTTTACTACGGCCGAAATCACCGTGCGCCCTAATTACCTATTGTGTATCCATCGCTCCCAAGGTCATGGGGAGGCTAAGTTTCGCAGCACGGGACTACGCCATCCAGGGATGACCATTGTCCATGGATCCGCCACGCTGGCTGTCAGGGGCGAAGAAGTGACTGTGAGGTGGCAGCGAGATCTGCGCGCTACCCCTATCTGGCTTGATTATGTAGGTCGTCAGGACTTGAATCGAGCGCCACGAGAAAACGGCTTGGAATCGATGACTAACAAACACATACTACGAGGAGGATGAGAAAAATGACTCGATTACGCGGAGCTCTAGTGACCCTACTCTCCGGAACGACTCTTTTGGCACTGTCTGGATGCGGAACGACACCAACCACAACCACAACCGGAGCAGCTAAGAATGCAGTACTGACGGTGATTCCTGGCTTGAATGGGGCATTCGCCGACAACTTTAACCCCTATTCGTCAAGCGCTCTTAGCGGGACATTAGGGCTGATTTACCAGCCTCTATTTTACTTCAATATAGTAGGACCCCAAACCTACGGCCTTTTAGGAAAGTCTTACCAGTGGAGCAATGGGAATCGAACTTTGACCGTGGCATTGCGCTCAAACGTGAAGTGGTCAAACGGAAGCCCGGTCACCGTCAATGATGTTGTCTACAGTTATGACATATTGAAGCAGTTCCCCGCCTTAGACACCAGTGGCATCTGGACCCATTTGACTTCAGTGAGGGCACAAGGTGCTAATCAAGTGGTCTTTCAATTTAAGTCTCCGGACGTTCCCTACGGAAATTTTGTTTTAGGGAACGTCTACATTGTGCCGAAGAGCATTTGGAGCAAGTTTGCCAATCCGGCTAAGGTCACCAACACCAAGCCGGTGGGCAGTGGGCCCTATTTGGTGCATACGTTCGCGACCCAGGCTTATACATTTGTGGCTAACCCCCAATATTGGGGTGGGAAACCCAAAGTGCATGAATTAAAATATCTCGACTACAGTAGCGGCCAGAGTGCCGAACTTGCTTTAGCATCCGGTAAAGTAGACTGGACCGACTTGTTCTTTCCCAATATCCAAAAAGTCTACGTAGACAAGGCACCGCAGTACAATCGTTACTGGTTTTCCGTAGGTGGTACCAACATGCTCTATCCCAACTTAAAGAACCCTATCTTGGCCCAACTGCCGGTGCGGCAAGCCATTAGCGACGCCATCAACCGGACCAAGCTGGATAAAGTCGGAGAATATGGCTATGAGGCTCCAGCAACCCCGACGGGCTTAGTCTTACCTCCGCAGAAATCGTGGATTGACCCGAATTTGCCGACGCAAGACCGTCAGTTTACGTATAGCCCACAGACGGCTATCAAGATCTTACAGAAGGCGGGATTTCATCGCAATGCGCAGGGGATCTTTGCAACTCCGCAAGGGACGCCTTTATCGTTTACGCTAGACGTGCCAACTGGTTGGGTCGACTGGGATGCCGATTGCGCACTGATGGCACATGAACTCAAAAAGGTCGGTATTAACGTGACGGTCCAGCAATTGAGTTTTGGCGCCTACTACTCCAACATCACTACGGGACATTACCAATTGGCGATGTCGTGGAGCGGTGGTGGGTCCAACCCATACTACCTATACCAAGCGCTACTACAGCCTAAAAACGCGGCCAACTTTGAGCAATGGTCTAACCCGCAAACCACTGCGGCGCTAACCGCTTTTCGGCGGTCAAGTAACTCAGCGGTGCAACACCAGGCCATCGATGTGTTAGAAAAGGCGGTGGCCAAGAATCTTCCCGCCATCCCGTTGATCTATGGAGCCACCTGGTATGAATACAATACCAAAAACTTTACCGGATGGCCGACGGCTCAGAACCCATACGTTCAGCCCGCTCCATACAACTATCCGGCTGAAGGCATCGTCCTGTCCCACTTGAAGCCGCGTTCATAACAACGGAGGGTCTCTCATGCGATTTGTTGGGCAACGTCTTGGGTTCCTCATTCTGTCCCTCTGGGCTGCGGCAACCATCAATTTTGTGTTGCCGCGGCTGATGCCGGGCAACCCTGCAATCCTGATGATTGGACGATTTAAGGGGCAATTGAGTGCCCGCGCGCTGCATGCGCTGGAATTGCAATTCGGGGTGACCAAAACACCGCTTTGGGACCAGTACTGGGTCTACGTAGGCAATTTACTGCACGGCCGGCTCGGGCTATCTCTCACCTATTATCCGGTTCCGGTATCCAAAATTATTGCAGAAAGTTTGCCGTGGACCCTAGGACTGGTTGGGGTGGCCACAGTGATTAGTGTGCTGTTGGGCTTAATGTTGGGGGTCTACACTGCTTGGCATCGCGGAGGGAAATGGGATGCGGTGTTGCCCGTTATGGGTACGTTCACCGCTTCCCTTCCATACTTTTGGCTGGGTTTGCTTCTATTATATGTTCTTGGGTATCTATGGCATTGGTTTCCCCTAGCACATGCTTATTCGAGTAGTTTGTCACCAAGTTTTACTTGGTCCTTTATTAGCAATATGGTATATCACGCGATATTGCCAGCTATCACGATTGTCATCAGCTCCTTTGGAGGGTGGTTGCTGGGGATGCGCAACAACATGATTCAAACCTTAGGGGAGGACTACGTATTGTTTGGGCAAGCACGAGGTCTTTCTAATCGACGGATTATGATGCATTACGCAGCTCGCAATGCCATTTTGCCTAGCATGACGGGATTTGGCATGGCGATTGGATTTGTGGTTGGTGGGGCTCTATTAACTGAAATTGTCTTCTCGTATCCTGGTGTCGGATACCAGTTATTGGCGGCTGTGCAAAACGAGGATTATCCCCTGATGCAAGGGATATTCCTGATTATTGCATTCTCCGTCTTGATAACAAATTTCTTGGTGGAGATGCTCTATGGGAAATTGGACCCACGAACCCGGGGAGGAGAGAGTCGATGAGCACACCGTTACAGTCGGCCATCACGCAGGATGCACACGAGATGCGCCTGGGCCGCTGGCAAGTCTGGATCGATATTATTCGACGCGATAAGCGTCCGGCTTGGGGTCTCGGCATCCTGATGGTATTTGTAGTGCTGGCTGCCTTCGCGCCGGCGTTCACACCCTATTCTCCAACCTCTACGTCGTTTTCTCCGATGATGGGCCCGAATATCCATCACTGGTTTGGTACCACAGCCAGTGGACAAGACGTTTGGGCACAATTTCTGTATGGCGGGCGCATCTCCTTAAGCGTCGGATTCGTGGCCGGAGCATTTGCCACATTTTTGGCTGTCATCCTGGGCATGTTGCCGGCTTACTTAGGCGGATGGATTGATAGTGTCATGGCAACGATCACGAACATTATGTTGGTTATTCCGGGGTTACCGCTCTTGATTGTGATTACGGCCTACGTGCATCAAACCGGTCCCGTTACTATCGCCATGGTCATTGGCCTAACGGGATGGGCTTGGGGTGCGCGCATACTGAGAGCTCAAACCTTAACGATGTCACGCCGCGATTTTGTGGCCGCAGCCCGTCTGGCCGGCGAGAGCCGATGGCGCGTGCTCGTGGCGGAAATTTTGCCAAACATGCTCTCTCTGGTGGTTGCCAATCTGGTTTTCGCCACCATCGGTGCGATTTTGGCTGAAGCCAGCTTGGAATTTTTGGGACTCGGCAATCCCAGCGCCGTGACCTGGGGCACGATGTTGTTGTGGGCGGACTCTGGAGGAGCGCTTCTCAA
>JAKBXD010000157.1 GCA_021840785.1 Pseudomonadota bacterium | reverse complement strand
CAGTTCGCAGGAATGTGCGGAATGCACGTTCACATCCCCGGACAACCGGCTCTCCCAAGCCGCATTTGTCTGTCAACGCTGCGGACACACGGATAACGCGGATCACAATGCCTCCGTGGTGATCAAGAAACGCGGGATTCAGAAATTGTTGTCCGGAGAACCGCTGACGAAGCCCCACAAACGCCTGCGGATTTTTCGGACCCTAGGGCCGGAACGGTCCGAAGTCACGCCTGGGGAGACCAGCGTCAGACGTGCCACGCCCAAGGCGAGCACGCAGCGGTCGCCGAACCAGGAACTTCTGGGAGTGATCTCAGAAACCCCCACCTCAACCCGAACCCGTCAGGGTTAGGTGGCGGGAGAGTTCATAAGGCGGGCTTTTCACACGGCAAATCCGCCGTATTGTTTCGCACATGGTGTCTCTACTGCGTATACTCATTCCCATAGTCCCACTAATTTTATCAAGGAGAATAATTCATGACCCGAAACCGTATAGTGATAACAACCAGTGTCACAATCGGCACCTTCCTCTTCGTCGGGTGTGGAGCAGCACCCACGCCATCGGCTTCCTTAGGCACTACACCCACAAAAACCGCTACAAAACAGCCTGCCAAACTCGTTCCGACAATGCCTTCTAATCAATGGCACGTTGTTGGCACGTTAGCTGCGCAAGATTCCATCGTCGGAAAAGAAGCTGGCCTTCATCATTTATGGTTCTTAACCCAGTTGCCCGCAACCGCGAATCACGGGCCAGAATACCAGGGTCAAAGCGTTGAAACCACGTCACATTTTGTAACATCTGTGACACCGCCTTTTTTACCTCCAGACAACCGTTCCGTGACGGCGTGGGGTCGTACAACGCACGGCCTATGGTGGATCACATTCGTCAGCCAGAATGATGTAGTAAGAACTGTCACATGGAAACCGGGACAATCGCAATGGAACCGATTACCAAATATTACAATAAAACCTCCGTCTCCCAACGATTTCTCACGACCAGTTGTTTATGTCATACGCGGACAAGCAGGACATGGTTGGTTAGTGTCTAACTACGTAGGCATTTCGGGCGGAGCACAAACCATTGTTTATGATTTAGACCGGCAGGGCTGGCATGTTTTACATGCGTTTCCCCTTGCCTCGAACAGTCAGGCATCCAATATCACGTGGCAAATCCCCGGTCCTCCCGGAACGCTTTATGTCAATCCCCAAGGACCAAGCAATCCCGTATTGCTCTCACGTAACGGCTCTATTCTCAAAACCCTTCCCATTCCTCAAACGATCCTCACGCACTTGTCACAGGATGCTTCTGTCCATGTTGCGATGTCCAATTCAGGCATATCTTACGCCACGGGCGCTTCTTTATGGCAATGGAAGGGAACGTCAGTGCAATCTCTGATAAGTCCCGGTAGTGTGCTCTATAATAACTATAACTGGGTCGGATTTTGGCAGAATCAACCGGTTGTCTCCGAATTTTCCGCATCACCGATGTTTCTTTATCATCACGGTCAGTGGATTGCAGCCAATGCATTAAAACCGCCAGCGTCGATCGATTATACTAACTCTTCTTTGTGGAAAGGCCATACACTTTGGTGGGTTAGCCAGAACACCGGGAAGATTTGGACAAAAACAGTATCGTCCTCTGCTCTTCCCTAACCCGAAAGTCCCATAAAAGACGATGTCCAGGCTGTCCTAGTCCAAGGACAGCCTTTTTGGTTGGGAACGCTGGCCTTATCATGTCGCATGGAAGTCAACCCCCACAATATTGGTTAAGAGAGACAATATGCACATGCTATGTGGCATTTTGACGCAGCGCATAACGATGGCACACGACAACACCTATGATATTGTGCCATCTCGACGGAACATGTCCGAAAGGAGCGAACCGTTCCCATGAAAGTAGTTTCTCTTCGTACCGTCAGTTTACTCGGGACTGCTGGGATTCTTCTCTATTTAACTGTCTTGCATGCGACGGCTTTGCCCGTCGCGTGTCCCAATACCGGTCCCATCCAATGCCAAACCGTGTTGCATTCGGTCGGCAGTCAGCTCTTGGGCCTGTCACTAGTGGTTTGGGGCGTCCTATGGGGCCTGAGCCATGAATGGGCCGTGGGCCTGATTTGTCTTTGGTGTACCGCCGCGCAAGGTCTCATTCTGCTGAGTTGCTGGCTGACCGCCCGCCTGGTCCCCTCTCGGGCGGCATCCTGATCCGCGATAAAGGAGACGATAACTGTGATAGATTCCTCGAAACTGCCGGATTTACCCGAATACCGGGGGCGTTCGCGCCGCAATACGCTCTTTTGGATCGCCATTTTTGCGGTGTTTGTGGGGATTGCCCTCTTTGAATGGGGGCCTCGACGTTTATGGCAAGCCGTTCAACACGGTGCTCAGAGTCTCTGGATGCACATTCCTTTTCTCACGCAATCCGTGACGGTCTACCGGGATGGTCACCGCGTCACCTTACGGGCGCATCCCGGCTGGGTTCTGGCGCTCGCTCACGCTGTCGGACCTCTCGTCTTGGGGCTGATCGCCGTCAGCGTGCCGGTGGTCCTGATTCTCCTCACCCTCCGGTTTCTTTTGCGGCAACACCGATCCCGCACCATGACGTGGTGGGAAGTCGTGCTCTTTCAGAATGATGTTGTCACACCCGACGCTATGCGCCAACTCTTTGATCAACTCTGGGATGCCTTATGGCCCCGGTCACGGTGGATCGGGTCGCCGTTTTGGTACCCCTGGGTTGTCTCGGCTCCCCCGTTTTCGTTGAGTTTGATTCGCGATCATCAGGTCGACGATCAAATGCACTGGGTGCTGGGGATTCCCGCCGCGTTCCAAGATCGGGTACTCGCCGCGTGGCAAAACACCTATCAGAATGTGCGGTTCCACCCGTGGCCGCATCCGGTGCAAGCCCCCCGACAACAGGTGGTGCGGTGGCGACTCAAATACCGCACGGCCATTCGGCTGATTGATGTCGTCAGTCAATACAAGGCGTTACCGCTGGAAATGCTGGTGCAATCCGTGGCCCGCGAAGGCTGGCGTGAACGGACCCAGGTGCCCGATTTTGTGTGGCAAGCGACGTGGGTACCGGTCTCAACCGGTCGGGCCTTAAAACGGCTCGAAACCGCCGCGCAATATGCCACGTGGGAAAAGAACGTCGCGCTCGAACAAGCGGCCGATAGTGCGCTTGATCAAATGGGCCGTGGGCGCTGGCTGACGGAACTCCGGGCCAGTGCGCCGGATTATGACACGATGCAACGCATGGTGTCAGCGTGGGGCGTGCAGAACCGGTGGGCCATTCTCCGGCCTCACAGCGTCGTCGTATGGCGCCAAAAGTGGGTCACGTGGATGCAGCACGGATTGCCGCGTCTGTGGCCCTTAGCCGGCGGCAATGCCTTATGGTCCGGCGAGTGTGCGACCTTCTTTGCCTTGCCGACCGGCCGTTTGCGCGTGGCGGATTTACCCCGCAGTATGACGCGCCGAATGCCGGCGTCCCGCGCCCTATCGCGGCAGCCCGGGGATGTGCTCATGTTGGCCGAAGGCCAGGACCGGGTCGGCCTCTATCCGCAAGACTTTACCAAAAATCTTTTGTTGTTGGGGATTCAAGGGTCCGGCAAATCTACCTCGCTCATTAACGTGTTTAAGAATAGCGTGCGGGCGACGCGCGCCGATGGCACGCCGCTCAATGCCGTCGTCCTCTTTGATATTGGGAAAGATACCGCCCAAGCCGCCCTCCGGTTGGTGCCCCCCGACCGCACGGTCATCTGGTTTGATCCCACCGATCCCACCAATCCTTGGGCCTTGGAACCTTTAGATACGACGGTGGGCGATGCGGCGGCCATGACCCAACTTGTCGATACGCTCCAAGACATCTTTGGTGCCGACGCCATTGGGCCCCGCTCCCGCGAAATTTTGGGCCATACGCTCACCATCATTTTGGCCGATTCGACGCCCGACCATCCGCGGACGTTGCGCGACGCCTACCGGTTTCTCACCGATGAAGGCTACCGCATGGGCTTTCTCAGTCAGGCGCTCAAAAACCCCGCATTGCCGCGGCAAACCCGCGATTTCTGGACGGTGGTTTTGCCTAATCTCTTGAGTAACAATCCCCGGTTTTGGGAAGAAGCGGTGGCCGCGCCCCGTAACAAGCTCGATGAACTGCTCCGCCACGGTGCCGTCGAGCAGGCTTTAGGCGTTCAGGAACCCGGACACCCGCGGAAACGCGCCATTAACTGGGACCGCGTGATTGCCGAACGGCAAGTCGTGATTATCAATCTCGATATGGCGCGCTTAGGCGGCCGATCGCCGGTGCGGCTCTTTGGAATTTTGATTACCCAGCTCCTCTGGCGGGCCATTCAACGGCAAGGCTTAAAAGCCGAAACGGATCGCATTCCGGTCCGGTTGCTCTACGATGAAGCGCAGGAATATCTCTCGGCCCAATTCTTGGATATGTTAGCGTTAGGCCGGGCCTACGGGTTTCAAACGGTCCTGGCGACCCGGTTCTTGCTCGAACTCAAAGATCCCGCTCTGCAAGCCGGGATTGTCAACCTGTGCCAAAACCGGATTATTCACCGCATTCCCGAACCCGCCGAAGCGGTCAAACTGATGCAACAAATGATGACCGTCTACATCAACAACATTACGCTCCAAGAAGAAGCGCAAAATCTGGAACTGTTTATGGCCGACGATATTATGCGCCTCCCCGATCACACGGCCATTTGTGTCTGGCAGGCCAAAGGGGCCGTGCAAGCGCCCTTTATTGGCAACACGATCGATTGGCGGCCCGAGGCGCATGAGGA
>JAKBXD010000156.1 GCA_021840785.1 Pseudomonadota bacterium | reverse complement strand
AGTTCAAACGCATCGAACACCGCAAGGCCCGGATCATCGATGCGATCGCCGAGGGCATGCCGGCATCCAGCCTGCGCGACGAGATGATCCGGATCGAGGCCCGCAAGGCCGAACTGACCGATCTTCTCGCCCGCGAGACCGCGCCCGAACCTTCGCTTCATCCGGCGATGGCTGAGCTCTACCGCGAGGCGGTCGCCAACCTGCACGAAGCACTGCAGGATCCGGCCACGAAGGACGAGGCCTTCAGTATCATCCGCACACTGATCGAGGCGGTGATCCTGGTTCCGGAGGGCGCGGAACTGAAGATTGAACTCCGGGGCGCGCTGGCGGGGATACTGCGTCTTGCGTCTGGTGGCGGGAACGACAAAAGCCCCGGCGCGTGTGCATCGGGGCTTGGTTCTGTTTCTGTTCTGGAGGCGCAAATCAAGGTGGTTGCGGGGACACACAGCCACTTATACCGAACTCAAGTCTTTCGATTCTGATCTGAGACTCTCCGCTTTGTTGCGTTCTTCACCTCCGCCGTGGTGGCATCACGGGACCACGCCGTACGTGCCCTCTCGATTGAGCTAGCCGAGGGAATGACACCAGCGGCTAAGTCGGGGATGTTCCGGTTCGCTGTGGTGACGGAGCAGGACATGAACAAGACGAGACGGAAGGTTGATGCAACGCTGAAGACGAAGATTGCCTCGGAGGCGCTGTAGCCGCTTTCCCATCCTATAGTGTATTCGCTACTCCGTATTCACGAATAAGTTGGGTATCGCTAATTGGTCGAGAAAACCAAAACCCCTGCGCAAATGGACAGTCGAGGCTACGCAGCAATGCCGCCTGCTGCTCAGTCTCGACGCCTTCTGCAATCATGTCAATACCGATGCGCTGGCCCATAGCGACCACAGTCTCAAGGATAATCTGGCGGCTAGGCGACAGAAATACGTCATCCAGAAGTGCTTGGGCGATCTTTATTCTGTCGAAATCATAATTATGGAGAGGACGAAAGGAAGAATAGCCTGTTCCGAAGTCATCAAGAACGATACGACATCCGAGAGCGCGGATTTTGTCAAGTAAAACAAGGCTATTCCCACCAACATCGAGCAGACATGTTTCGGTAATCTCAAAGGAAATGCGTCTTCCGTCTATGTCATTCTTATGCAGAACTTCAGAGATCTTATCGGGAAGCATCTCGTCGCGAAGCTGACGCGGGGACAAGTTGATTGCAAATTCGAGGTTAGGGGTCATAAGTGCGGCAGAGCGGCAAGTCATATCAATAACGTGCTTACCAATGACATTGATAAAGCCACTATCCTCAGCAATGGAAATGAAATCTGTTGGATTAATCACACCGCGTACAGGATGTTGCCACCTGACCAGTGCTTCCATCGCTATTGGTTTACCGGTGCGGAGATCGATAATCGGCTGATACTCAAGGAATAGCTGTTGGCGGACCGCGGGGCTCTTGAGATCAGTATGAATTGTTATGCGCTTCGAGATTGCATCCTGCGCCCTAGCATCGAAAAAGCAGAACTTTCCGCGACCCTCTACCTTGGCTTGATAGAGGGCGATATCAGCGCAATGATGAGCCCCTGCGGGGGAATTAGCATCGCTTGGGAGCATCGCCGCACCGATCGAGGCACCGATAGTCATCGTCAGATTCCTGATGCGGAATGGCTGCGCGAGGTGATCGATGATTCGCTTTGCGATAAGTTCAACATCAGATCGCTCGACTTCCGGCAAAATGATTGCGAATTCATCACCGCCGAGACGAAACACCATATCTCTTTCACGGACGCAGCTACGCAGGCGTTCAGCCGCGGCTCGCAGTAGGTTGTCCCCGACACCATGGCCGAAACTGTCGTTAATCGACTTAAAATAGTCGAGATCGACACACAAAATTGCTGTCTGCATAGCGTCGGCGTCATGCGGAGACTGCTCAAGGGCGATGGAGAACATCTCCCGATTGAGCAAGGACGTAAGCGGATCGTGACGGGCAAGGTAGACGACCCGCTCGCGCGACCGATGAAGGTCAGTAACGTCTCGGCCAACGCCGCGATAGCCAACGAAGCTTCCACTCTCGTCGAATATCGGCTTACCGGAGAGATCCCACCAGCGTAACTCGCCAGAGAAAGGGATTGAAACGATTGCGTCGCGAAAAATTGTATGCCCTTCAAGATGCGTCATCAACTTATCGATTGCGTCGTCTCGGTGGCGAATTATCGAGCCATCACCGTTCAGCAGCAGATTATGGAATGAGATCTGCATCTCAGTCACAGAGCGTTGCGCCACCTCACAGAATCTGTCGGATGGGTTGACGATCATCAAATCACGATCGAGTTCAAAGAACCAGTCGCTTGCGCCCTGCTGAAAGTCACGCAGAAGAATTTCAGTCTCTTCTTTATGGTGCGCGATCCGGATCGTACCAACCTCACGCTCTACCATTTTCCGACTAAGCTCTATTATAGAAACAAACGTGAGAAAATAAAACGAAAATATACCAATAAGTGTTGCGCCATTAGTTTGCGCACTAGGCAGAATTAGCGCAATAGTTGAACCAAAAACGAGAGGGGTCCAAAATAATAATGAATAAATAGCGGGGCCAGCAAATACCGCCGTTCCGACCAGTCCAATGAGAATAGCATAGATCTGGGCAAGCTGATCCTTGTCTGCTTGAGGAAGTGCAGCAGAAACAACCCCAGCCCAGGCCGCACCTAATGTAAACTGCGTTACGCAGTAACCCCAATGGAAATTAGGTACAAATTTACTCTTACGTTGGCTTCTTTTCCAGCTTTGACCAAGCCAGACCAATGCCCCATAGCTTACAGACACTAAAATGACGAAGATAAAAAATGAAGCTGTCCTTGGCTTTCCAACGTATCCATAGGCAAATGCGAGCAAAACAATTTCGCCAACAACCGCCATTTTCGAACTAAGACGAGCTCGAGTATCGATCTGGGCCATTTGAACAGCAGAGCGGTACTGGACTGGAACAATAATAAGGCCGGATAGACGCGATAGAAGCGTTTCAATATTTTTACAGAAATGAATAATGTGCGCTTTTAGCCGTGTCGCGCATGGCATTATCGATACCTCCAAATTCGGCCTGACGCCTATTTATATAAAAATTGAAACTTTTCTACCATATGATTTCTCCGGAGATAAACTCCCATACACCTCAATCCTGGAGAATCGAAAAATGGACGGATCTACCTTTTCCTCGCCGATCACATACCGGCGCGATACAATTCTTAATATCCCGTCAGAAGGCGACACCTCTGCACGGCTAGCTGTGACGATTAAGGAACTCAAAGAAGCATACAAAATTCGGCATGATGGTTACCTCTCCTATGGATATATTGCACCGCAGGAAGGGGGACTGTTTTCCGACTCATATGACCAGGCTCGGAATGAACGAACGGTCGTCATTTACCGGGCCGATATTCCCGCAGCCACTATCCGCATCTGTCTCCATGATCATAGCGGGACCTGGCCTGACGCCAGTCGGATACCCGCCATGGAGATATTCCGCGAAGAGATCCTGGCGCTGGAGGCCGCAGCAATCCAGGAAGGAAATCCGGGGCGAGTAATCGAAATTACTCGTTTCGCCCGTGATCCCGCGTTTGCCAATGACCGTAGCCTGATCATCGCCGCCTTTCGGATAGTTGCGTATCTGAGGTTGTATTTTGAAGCTGATATCATGATAAATGCGGTTCGTCCCCATCATATGCCGATGTATCGACGGCTCGGCTTCAAGAAGGTTGCGGAACCTCGGCAATATCCAAACCTTACGTATTGCGCGTGCCTAATGGCCATGCTTCCCGACAACTATGATGCCGCGCTGCAAAAAATTGGATTTCCTTATGGGATTTCGATATCCGACCCGATTTATTCTCGGCTTGTGGCTGGTGATCTCGTAACAGTGTTTGCTAGCGACCCCGATATGCATATGCCACCAATTTCACATACGCAGAGAGCCCAGATGGCCTATTGAAGATCTCTGTGTCACCTTTTGATCACCTTGCACAGTGACGCAACGGCTGTGGTGCTGGTGGCTACCAAAATACGCACTGTATTCCGGCCTCGGCGTCAGTGGCTTGAGCCATAAAATTCGGCACGGAGGGCCATGCCTATAAGGATTAGAAACACTACCCCGCACATAGAAATGCCAAATAGCCTGATCATTTGCCGTGTCGCTATGCCGTTATGCAGCGTACGGAGAGACCGACGCGGCGCTAATTGCCGCCGCGTTGCACCAACAAGCTGTTGAATATTTCGGGCAATCCTGCACGGCTGACGGTCCTGGTTTCAAAATCTCGGGCATTCGCACATCCAACCTTCAATGTCTCGGTCATTCACGCACTCTCCCTTCAGGACTTTCGGCATCCACGCACGCAGGACGGCCTTCCGGAACGAGGTGGATCCGCGGCAGGGATGTGCCGTTACGGCGGGATTTGGCCGTGACTTTTCGCCCTGGTCGGTCTTGGACGGCAGCGGGGCGATGGATCGGGTACTGTTGGGCAGGCGTCATCCACCCGAAGGGCACTGCGAAGGTTCGAGGCCCAGGGACGCCCGGGAGGAGGAGCACCTCTCGAGAAGCGGCGAACCATCCTACCTGCCGGCTCCAGCGGCAGGGGGCCTTCGGGACGGGCGGGCTCCGGCGGGGCGTGGACCGATACCGATTGAGCAGCCACCCTCGCACCTGTGCGGGGGCTGGCCTGCTGTTCCTTCGAACCAGCGTCACCAGCGAAGCGTGAACGGGTTCTGGACGATCCGGACACACTCAGTGCCAGCAAAAACAGTTGGTTAAGTGCTGTACGTCACCTGCCCAGCTC